>CAZGMQ010000056.1:0-20828 GCA_964526745.1 uncultured Verrucomicrobiota bacterium | reverse complement strand
CAGCCCAACAGCCAGCTCATTGGCGAGATCTGCCTTTTGGCGGCCCCGCCATACTATGGAAACCGGCCCATGCGACAGTCGGTCGTTCCGACCTGTAGAGCCCCGGGCGTGCGGGATACAAAAACACCCCGCGCATCCGTAGATGGGCGGGGGCATGCAGCTCGGGGCCGGCAAAAACTTACTTGGCGGCGGCTTTACGCAGGAAAGCGGCCGCGCGGTTCTTTTTCCGGATGGCCGTATTCTTGCAGATGATGCCGTGCTTGACACCTTTATCCAGCGCGGAGCAGAAGGCCTGATAGGCTTTCTGGGTCGTGGGCTCGGACGGGGTTTCGCCGCCCGCAATCACCTGCTTGCGCAGCGTACGGATCGTCGACTTGGTCTTCATGTTGCGCAGACGGGCCTTCTCGGACGTCTTGACGCGCTTAATCGCACTCTTAATATTCGGCATGGTCTCTCCTCGTTCCAATTCAAAAAGTTGGGTCAGTGTAGCCAGCGAGCGGGGGAAGTCAACGGTTTTTGCGGAAGAAAGGTGATTCTTAGGGTTGCATCAAAGGCCCGGGGCTGGCATATTTCGCGTTCTAGCGTTATGGAGTCTGGTCGATACGAAGGAGCTAACGATGTCTGAATTGAATTATGGGTTGTCGGAAATGGCGATGGAAATCCGCAGCATGGTGCGAGAATTTGCCGAGACGCGGGTGAAACCCGTTCGGGCCGAACTGGATGAAACCGGGAAGTTCCCCACAGAAATCCTGAAGGAACTGGGCAAAATGGATCTGATGGGGCTGTATATCCCCCCCGAGTATGGTGGAACCTTTGAAGGCGACAGCATGCCAAACCTGATCGCGGTGGAAGAACTCAGCCGGGTCTGCATTGGCGTGTCGGTCTCGTTTGCGGCGAATGGTCTAGGGGCCGACCCGATCCTGATCGGCGGCAGCGATGAGCAGAAGAAGAAATATTTGTCCCCGCTGGCCTCCGGCGAAAAAATGGCGGCCTATGCGCTGACCGAGCCCAACGCGGGTTCGGATGCAGCAGGGATCCGGACGACTGCGGTGAAGAAGGGCGACAAGTATGTCCTTAACGGCACCAAACAGTGGATCACGAACGGTGGCGAAGCCGATATCTACACCGTGTTTGCGGTGACCGACAAGAAACGAGGCTCGCGCGGCGTGAGTTGCTTCATTGTGGAGAAAGACACTCCGGGCTTCACCTTCGGCAAGAAGGAAGACAAGCTGGGAATCCGGGCGAGCGCCACCCGCGAACTCATTTTTGAGGATTGCGAAGTGCCCGCTGAGAATCTGATCGGCCGAGAGGGTACGGGCTTCATCTGGGCGATGAAGACCTTTGATGTGTCGCGTCCGGGTATTGCCGCCCAGGCCGTGGGCCTGGCGCAGGGGGCCTTGGACGAGTCGGTGATGTATGCGAAGGTGCGCGAGCAGTTCGGCAAGCCGATCATCGCGAATCAGGGGCTGAGCTGGATGCTTGCGGATATGGCCACCAAGGTGGAGACCGCCCGCGCGCTGACCTATGCGACCGTGCAGTCCATCGACCGCGGCGTGAAGGACTATTCGAAGTTCTCGGCGATGTGCAAAGTGTATGCCTCGGATGTCGCGATGCAGGTGACCACGGATGCCGTTCAGGTGCTCGGTGGCTATGGCTATATGAAGGAATACCCCGTTGAGAAGATGATGCGCGATGCGAAGATTCTTCAGATTTACGAGGGCACGAACCAAATCCAGCGCGAGATCATCGGGCTGGCTCTGAACAAGGAATATGCGGCGTTTGGGAAGTAATTCGCTGGCGGTCTGGTTCATTCACGGTTGAGCCGGGGCTTGCGCCCCGGTCTTTTTAAGGAGAAAACGATGCATATTGTGGTTTGCGTCAAGCAGGTCCCGAACACCACTCAGGTAAGAATTAATCCTGAGACCAATACGCTGGTGCGCGACGGGGTGGAATCCATCATGAATCCGTTCGATGAGAATGCACTGGAAATGGCGCTGCTCCTCAAAGAGAAGCACGAAGGCAGCACCATTACGGTGCTGACGATGGGGCCGCCCCAGGCCGAGGCCATCCTGAAGGAAGCTGTCGGGCGGGGTGCTGACTCTGTGGTGTTGCTGTGTGATCGCGCGTTTGCGGGTTCGGATACGTGGGCGACAAGCTATGCATTGAGTACGGCCATCGCCAAACTGGAGAAGGCGGACCTCTTGCTGTTCGGCAAGCAGGCCATTGATGGCGATACCGCTCAGGTGGGTCCTGGTGTGGCGGACTGGATGGGCCTTCCGTGTATTGCCTATGCCCGCAGCATTGAAATCGCCGATGGGAAAGCGGTCGTGGAGCGGGCCTTTGAAGACGGCTATGAAAAACTGGAAGTCTCCCTGCCTTGCGCCTTGACGGTGCTGAAAGAGGCCAATGTGCCCCGGATGGCCTCCCTGCGTGGGAAAATGGCTGCCCGGAAGCTGGAAATTGTACCGATGACAGCAGAAGACTCCGGGGCGGATCCCGAGAAACTGGGCCTGAACGCTTCTCCGACGCGAGTGGTGAAGATTTTCTCGCCGCCGCCGAAAACGGGCGGTGTACTTTGGCAGGATGAAGAGCCTGCCGAGATGGCACAAAAACTGGTGGACCTGCTCAAAGAGCGCAAATTGATCTAGGAGGCGGCGGTTATGGGCTTGAAAGTTGATTTAGAATTGTGCACCGGTTGCGGTGCCTGTGTGTCCGTCTGTCCGTTCTGTGCTCTGGTGCAGCGGGAGGATGGAAAAGTGGAAGTGAACGAGGCCTGTACGGCCTGCGGCGCTTGCTTGGAGATCTGCCCCGTGGAAGCCCTTTCCATGGAAGTGGTGGAGAAAAAGGTGGATACCGCCGTTCTGGACGCCTTCAGGGGGGTCTGGGTGTTTGCCGAGCAGCGCCGAGGAAAGCTCCAGGAAGTGGCCTTTGAGCTGCTGGGAGAGGGCCGTGTGCTCGCCGAGCAGCTGGGCGTTGAATTATGTGCTGTTTTGTTGGGTTCTGAGATTCAGGATTGCGCGGTCACCCTGTTTGAACACGGTGCGGATAAAGTCTATATGGTGGATCATCCCGCCCTGAAGGACTATACAGCCGAACCCTATTCTGAAGCGATGAGTGCCTTGATCCGGAAATATAAGCCGGAAGTGGTGCTGGCAGGTGCGACCAGCATGGGCCGCGGTTTTATCGCCAGCGTTGCGATTCAAGTGAGTGCCGGCCTGACCGCGGATTGCACAGAACTGGGCGTGGATACCGAAAAGCGTCTGCTGTTGCAGACCCGCCCGGCTTTCGGCGGTAACATTATGGCCTGCATTATCTGTCCGGATCACCGTCCGCAGATGGCGACGGTCCGTCCGAAAGTCTTCAATCATCCCGTTCCTGTGGCGGGGCGCACAGGGGAATTGATCCAGGAAACGGTTGAAATCAAGGATCCCGTGGTGCGGCTTCTGGAAACCGTCAATGCGATGCAGGATGAAGTGAATGTGGCTGGTGCAGAGTTTATTGTGACCGGCGGCCGCGGTCTGGGCGGTCCGGAAAACTTCAAGTTGCTGCATGACCTGGCGGAAGCGCTGGGCGGCGCCGCGGTGGGGGCAAGCCGCGCCGCGGTGGATGCCGGATGGATTTCGAGTTTTCACCAGGTGGGGCAGACCGGAAAAACGGTCCGTCCTAAAGTCTATATCGCCTGCGGCGTGTCCGGGCAGATTCAGCATCTGGTCGGCATGAACAGCAGTGACACGATTATTGCAATCAACAAGGACCCGGATGCGCCCATTTTCGGGGTGGCCGATATCGGAATTGTCGGGGATTTATTCCATGTGATTCCCGATCTGATTAAATCCCTAAAAAAATAGGCCTTTATGGCGGAACATTAGGGGTTCATTTTACTTGCCACTGTGGATGTCCCATGGCAGAATGTGCCTCCAGTATATTGGATAGAAGAAAAACTTCCGAAAAGGGAGAGGTTTGATGATGCGTACAGTAAGTGGAATCCTGATGGGGTTGGTGTTGATGGTTAGCCTGACGGGCTGCTTTTCAGTTAATGTGGATAGATTACAGTTGGGCATGGAGCCGGAAGCGGTTCAGGAAGCTATAGGTAAGCCTCACACCATCCGTGCCGCCAAGGTCTATCCTGGGAATGATGAATGGGCTGAGGTATGGGAATACCTGCCGCCTCTTTTCACCTTGAATCCCAGGACCTATTGGGTTCATTTCGAGAATGGCAAAGTGGTGCAGTGGGGTGAGCCGGGCGATTTCTCCGGATCCAAGGCTTCTGCGGTCAAAGAATACAACCCGAACAAAAGTGCTCGATAAGGCTCAAGCGGCCTTTCCGGACCCTTGTTTCTCGAATTGAGACGTGTTCGGGAGGCGGGCTTTTTTGCCATGCGTGATTTATCTCAGACAAACGGGTGTAACCTGTCCCTGACTAGGCGGAAGCGATTCATTCCCTTGGGCGGGGCGTTTCGTTGGCTCTGGGTCTGTGCGCTTGCAGGGGGGCTTTCTACGACTTCAGCTCTGGCTCAAACCCTGCGCTTGGGACCGATGGATATTTCCATAATGGGGACGCTTGAGCTCAACTACAGTTCAAACGTGGATCAGGTCTATCCGGAAGAAGAGAATCCGAACCTTCAGAAAGATGATTTTTATCTGGTGCCGGGCCTGAGGTTCACTACACAGCCGATTCCCTTTTTCCGTAATAGCACACTCAGTTTGTCAGGGGGGATTGGCTATCAGAATTATGTGGAGCGGAGCGATTTAGACACAGAACTCTATAACCTTCAGATGATTTTCAACACGGTCCTTCCGCGAATGACCCTCGGCGGCTCGGTTGGCACAGATTATTCGATTGATAATTCGGCAGACGCATATGTGCCGGGTGGGATAACCCGGGATCCGACGCTGACCCAAAATGCCAATCTCGTTGGCAGCTGGTCCATGCGGAAGCTGAGACTGGAAGCTCATGGTGGCTATACGATGGAGCGCCATGATTATGCGGAATACCAGAGCGGGGACAACGACGAGGCTAGCATTTTTGCCGGGATCTATCTGGATCTCTTCACCTGGGGCAGTCTTTACTATTCTTGGGAGAGGGTCGACACATCCTATGTGCAGACGGGCGTTGAGGATGTCGAGATCACGAGAGAAATGGGTCTTACCGGGGCGATTCCTCTCAATATTCTTCGGCGGCCCAAAATTACATACTCCCTTGGATTTGAGTACAAGGATGAAGAAGCAGACAATCCAGAAGCCCTGGATGGAACATGGGAGCCCAAGCACACCATTCGTGCTGAAGATTCATTTCAATTGAGCAAGGCGATTACGCTCTCAGGATATGTTCAGTGGGAAAACGAGGTGTACGTTAATGATGTCGGATTTACCTATGCCTTGCTTCTGGAACAGCTGCTGGGGCAGCGTGCCAGACACTCTTTGAGCTTTGAACAAGAGCCTCGGCCCACCTTGGGCTCCACGACAGATACAGAGACCACCACCTATGCCTATAATTTCAACATTAAAGATCTATTTATTTATAATCTAAGCATGGGATTTATGGCTTCCCATGAAGAGAGCACGCCCTTGACAGGGGCGGGTGCCTTGACGGAAATAACAAAGAAACTGGCGCTGAATCTGGCTCATAACCGGCAGATTTCGCGTCAACTGTCACGAATCATTTCCTGTGGTTATACATGGGAGACATCTAATTTCCACGAGGATGGTGCTAAGCAGGAGCTGCTAATCACCTACGGTTTGAATTACGACTTCTGATTCGCCTTTCACAATCCAGTGTGAAAACTGAAAATCCGCCATTGTCCCGGCGGGGTTTTTCGTGTAGATTATCCACCATGAATGTCTCTAAATTGCAACGGGTGGCCTGGAGTCGGGTCTTGCTTCAAATATGGCTTGGAATGGGGCTCCTCTGGGGGGTGTCTGTGGCCCAGGCTCAGACCTCCTCCTCGACTTCGGCGCGCAGAATTCTCGCGGGCGATCGTTTGAATATTTCGGTGAGGGAACAGCCCGACATGACCAAAGTCTATGCCGTTGCCGGAGACGGCTCGATTGATTTTGCGTTTGCCGGAAGAGTGGTGATCGCCGAACTGACCTCGGATGAAGCAATTCGCAAGCTGGAAACGGTGCTGGAAAGCCGATACTTCAAAGAGGCCAATGTCTCAATCTCAATCGCTAATTTTGTGGAAGGCGATGTGCTGCTCACCGGGGCGGTCCGCAACCCTGGAAATTTACCTTTTCGCGGGGATTCGATTCTGACGCTCATGGAGGCCATCTCCCGGAGTGGGGGGCTGGCAGAGAATGCGGCGGGGGACCGCGTCCGGATTCTGCGCTGGGTGCCGGGAGGCAGCATGGAGCGTCAGAGCATCGAAGTGAATGTCCGCAAGATGCTGGATACGATGGATTTTTCTGCCGACCAGTACCTCCGTTCCCGCGACATGATCGTAGTGCCTTCCCGAGGCGAGGAGAATGGCCGCAATGAATTTCTGGCTCTGGGCGAGGTGAAGGTTCCCGGTTTCCATCCCTACTCAGCCAATCTGGATGTCATTAAAGCGGTCACGCGGGTCGGGGGACTCGGTGAATTTGCGGACTGGTCCAGTGCCCGGATCCTGCGACCACGGCCCAATGGCGAATACGCATTGATTCCATTGGATCTGGGCCGCCTGTTCGGCGCCGCGGATATGAGCATGAATCTGCCCCTGCAGGCGGGCGATATTTTCTTTGTCCCCTCTATCCGGAATTTGGTCCGGGCTCAGATATATTTGCTGGGCGAGGTGCTTCAGCCGGGGTCGGTGGCGCTCAGCCCCGGACCGAATGCGACCGTAGCCCGGTTGATTCTGGATCGGGGCGGCATTACTGAATTTGCGAATGCAGGGAAGGTGCAAATTCAGCGCACGGCCCCGGATGGAAGCAAAAAGACAATGGTGGTAGATGTGGCGCGTATCCTGAAGAAGGGCACCTTTGAAGATGATGTCCCGCTGCAGGATGGCGATGTGGTGATTGTGCCCGAAAAGGGATTGCTGGGGTTCTGAGATGCGAGACATGATACAACGACCTGATTCGATGTCCACTCCGCCACCCGCTGAAATCGGGGCGGCACCGGCTAGCGCACAAGGATTGGATCTCCGTAAATATTTCTATATTATTGCCAAGCGCCTGTGGCTCCTGCTGCTGTGTTTCATGACTTCCATTGTGATTATGCTGGTGATGATGGCGCGACAGGTGCCGGAATATCAGTCAACGGCAAATATCCAGTTTACCCGCTCTGTCGGCATCCCCGCCAATCTACAGCAGAGGGACCGGGAGGCCCTTATGGGCGATTTTGCTCAGACGCAGCGGAGTATCATTCTAAGCCGCGATGTGCTCCAACTGGCCCGGGAGCGAATGGAGCTGACGCCACAAGAGTTCGGTTCCAAATACCGCTCCCTTTCTGTGCAACCAGTTTGGCGGACGGCCATTATGGCCATCAGTGTCACGGGACTGGAGCCGGAGTTCTGTGCGGATTATGCCAATGCCATTGCCGATGCCTATGTAGAGTACAAATCAAGCGAACGCAGCGGAAGTTCTCAGAATACAGTGGAGAATCTGACCCGGCAGGCGGCAGCGCTGGATGAGAAAATAGCCAAGTTGGAAGGAGACCTTCTCACCTTTGTGCGCGAAAACAGTGTAGTGGGGATACGGGAACGTGGCAATGTGGCGGCAACACTGCTAGCAAAGCTGTCTAAACAGTCCGCTGAATACAGGACCCAGCGCATGTTGCTGGAGGCGCAGCAGCCGTTGCTGGCTCAGGCCCCCGATGAGGTGGTCTTGGCTTTGATGGAGTACGGCCTCCCGACCGCAAATCTCCCCTCATCCGCGGATGGCGGGGCGGAAGGGGACGCATCTCCTGCGGGTGCTGAAAGTCTGATTGAGCATGGCGTGGTGGCTCCCCCACGTTGGGATACCCTCAAGCGTGAAAACGCCATTTTGGAAGCGCAGTTGATTTCATTCCGCAAGAAATACAAGGATGAGCACCCGCTGATTCAGGAGACGGTTCAGAAACTGCAGCAAAATGAAGATTCCATCCAGGTCGAAATCCAATTTGCTCTCAAGCAGTATTATTCTCAGCTGGAAGCGCTGAATATCAAAGAAAAAGCCGCCCATCAAGTGGAGCAGAAGTGGGAAGAGCAGGCGCTGGAAATCGATCGAAAGCAGAAGGAATATGAGGGCCTGCAAAGAAGTCTGACCCGGTTGCAGGGGTTGTATGATTTGATTTTTACCCGGCTGCAGGAAGTGGATATTGCCGCCAGTGTCCAGATGGAGTCTGTTCGTGTTTTGGAGAGGGCCCTAGCTCCGGGCGGGCCGTTGAAGCCGCGTAATCTCCAAAGCCTCTTTCTGGCTGCACTAATCGGTTTGGCGTTGGGTGTCGGACTGATCTTGGCCCTTGAATTCTTGGATGATTCTATCCGTTATCCCGAGGATGTCGGCAGAAGTCTGAGCATGCCCTTTCTCGGATTGGTTCCGACCGCCCATTGGAAGCATGAAGGGGACGATTCATATTGGATTGGCAATGTGGATCCCTCCAGCGGATTTTCCGAGGCCTATCGCAATGTGCGGTCGGCTCTGCTGCTGAATCCATCCGGGAAACCGTTCAAGACTCTGGCGGTGACCTCTTCGGTCCCGAAGGAAGGAAAGACGACAACAAGCGCGAACCTGGCGACCAGTTTTGCCCAGACAGGTCATAAAGTGCTATTGGTGGATACGGATCTGCATCGTGGCGGATTGCACCGCTTCTTCGGGTTGCAGGCGGGCCGCGGCCTGGCGGAAATCCTGAACGGGGACTCTTCGCTGGAGGAAGTGCTGCAGCATACGTCAGTGGATGGGCTGGACTTGATCGGGACGGGCGCATTCCCGGACAATCCCGCTGAACTGGTTCTGCGGCGGGAAATGAAAGAGTTCCTGGAAGAGGCCTCGGCCAAGTACGATCTGGTGATTCTGGATGCGCCCCCGGTCCTCGCTGTGTCGGAGTCCACGGTGATTGCCTCGCAGGCGGACGGCACGTTGTTGGTGGTTTGGAGCGGCCGTACCTCCCGCAAGCTGTTGACCGCGGCGGTCCGGCAGTTGTTGTCGCGTGGCGCCGACTTGCTCGGATGCGTGTTGAATAATCTCGATTTGACCCGAATGGGCAACTATGGTGCGTCCAGCTATTATCACTATTATGGGTATGATTATCGATATG
The DNA here is from genome assembly GCA_964526745.1 of uncultured Verrucomicrobiota bacterium. Lineage (GTDB taxonomy): Bacteria > Verrucomicrobiota > Kiritimatiellia > CAIQIC01 > Lenti-01 > Lenti-01. The sequence goes on along the minus strand of CAZGMQ010000056.1, from coordinate 11,614 downwards.
AAGAGGACAACTCTTCCACGCCTGCTAAGCCGAATAGTGCGGAGAGCTAGACCCGCTGGAATGACCAAGGTATTGTTGTGGTAGTCATTTTTCATCGTGGACTGAAGGTTACCAGTCGTCATTTGTTTCTGACTCTGGGCGACTGGTTCGTTATCGTGGCGGCCCAATTGGCGGCGGTATTTATCCGTCTGGGTCTTGAAGATGGCGTGCAATATCTGGGGGACCACTGGGGCTCGCTCACGAGTGCGGTCATCATCTATATGCTGGTGTTCTATGCCGGCGGAATGTATGAGCCTCCGACACGCAGTCGCCGTCTGGATTTTGATTTTCTTCCGTTGGTGGTGATTGGGATTGCGGCAGGAATCACAGGACTCTTACTCTATGCCCGCCCGCAAATGACATTGGGTCGAGGTATTTGGGCCATCTCTTCTATTTTGATTCTCGGCTTGGCCTATGGCTTACGCCAGTTGTTTCTTTCATTGGTCCGGCGGGGTCTCTTTCTTAAACAGGCGATGCTGCTGTGTGATCATCCCGATCGTGCGGATGATTTGATCCGTCTGTTGAAGAACAACACATCCTCCCTTTATCGGGTGGCCGGGATGGTGATTTGCGGGGCGGTTCCAGCCGCCAGCTATGCCGAGGATCCGCAGGTGCTGGGCACGGCGGAAGACCTGAGCCAACTGGTCGAGAAGCATGACATCTCGGTCATTCTTCTTTCCGTGTCCCCGATGCGCAGTCATGAGCTGTTGTCCCGTCTGCGTCCCCTCCGTTATGCGGGTGTGGAGATCATGGACTATGTCTCGCTGTCAGAAGAGCTGGCGCAGGAAATCCCCCTGGCGCATATCAACGATGAGTGGCTGATGACCGTTGCGATGAATAGCTCGGTGCTTCAGATCCGGAAGGTCAAGCGGGTTTTGGATATCGCGGTTTCGGTGGTGGGTCTCATTCCGGGCATCCCGATCCTGTTGCTGTCGGGCCTGCTGATCAAGCTCACATCTCCCGGCCCGGTCATTTATCGCCAGCGGCGGGTGGGGCTGGGGGGGATACCCTATGTGCTGTTCAAGTTGAGGACGATGCGTGCGGATGCGGAATCGGGCGGGGCGGTCTGGGCGCAGAAACAGGATACGCGGGTCACCCGTGTGGGCTATTTTTTCCGCAAATGGCGTATCGATGAAATCCCCCAGTTGTTCAATATCCTGAAGGGCGAAATGAGTCTGGTGGGCCCCCGCCCAGAACGCCCGGAGTTTACCGAAAAACTTGCCACTTTCATTCCGTTCTATAACGAGCGGCAACTGGTACAACCCGGTCTGACCGGGTGGGCTCAGGTTCGCTATCCCTATGCGGCCAGCTTCGAAGCCGCCGCCCGCAAGCTTCAGTTTGACCTGTATTATATCAAGAACATGAGCTTCCTGCTGGATGCCTCCATACTGTTGCGGACCTTCAAGACCATTTTGGTCGGGTTACGTCATGAGGATGACAGCTTCCTTCCCACCCCTGACGACAAGTTGGAGGATCTGATCGAGGAAACGGCAGAACAGGAAGTGCTTCGGGAAGACAAAGGAGACGAGTCATGAGTATTGCCTGTGAATTTGAATATGCTAAGCCGGCGACATTGAAAGAGGCGCTGCGTCTGTTGGCCCGGCGTGTGCCCGGCGGTGCGATCCCGCTGGTTGGCGGGAGCGATCTGGTGGCCTGGCTTCGCGACGGGGCGATTCAGCCCGGTTTGCTGGTGGATTTGAAGGGCCTCGAGGAACTGCGAGGGATCAAGTTGAAGAACGGGAAGTTGTGGATCGGCGCTGCCGTGACCTTTTCTGAGATCCTGGAATCGAAGTTGGTGAAGAAGCATGCTCCGCTGTTGATTGAATCTTCAGGCATGGTGGCCTCGGTTGGCGTGCGCAATCGCGCCACCATGGCCGGCAATATCTGTTCGGCGGTGCCCTGCTGCGACAGCGGCCCGGTGCTGCAGGTCTATCAGGCGTCTATTCATGTGTCGCTTCCCCGTAGTCGCAAAACCATTCCGGCCACCAAATGGTTTGTGGGTCCGCGGAAGACCGCGATGGCGCAGGGTGGAATTGTGACCGGCATCAGCATCTCCACCGGGAAGCACGCCGGCGCCTTTGCCAAATTGAAACGCTATCGCGGCGAAGATCTGGCGCAGGCCAGTGTGGCGGTTCGTGTGGATGCCAAGGGCCTGTGGCGTGTGGCCTACGGTTCTGTGGCTCCCACCCCGATTCGCGGTCCGAAGGCGGAACGCCTCCTGAAGGGGGAGAAGAAGCCTGCCGCAGTCCTGCTGAAGAAGGCATCAGCGGTGGCGGAAATGGAATGTTCGCCCATTACGGATATCCGGAGTTCTAAGGAATACCGGCGCCTGATGGTGGGCGTCATGCTGAAACGATCGGTTCAGCTTGCAGCGAAACGGCTGGCCGGCCGCGTCGCAGACTATGGAATCAATTGCCTGGAGGAGGATGCGTGATGAAGAAAATCACAATTCAATTGAATGGAGAGTCCCGCCGCCTGTCGGTAGTTCCGAACCTGACCCTGCTGGATGCGCTGAGAGGACAACTGGGCATTAAGACCCCAAAAGAAGGCTGCGGCCGCGGCGATTGCGGCGCCTGCACCGTGCTGCTGGATGGCAAGGCCGTTCGTGCCTGCTTGATTCTGGCTATCGAAACGGATGGCCAGACCATTGTGACCCTGGAGGGAGTGAGCAAAGACGGTCTTTCCGGGTTGCAGAAGGCCTTTCTAAAAAACAATGTGTTCCAGTGCGGATTCTGCGCCTCGGGCGTCATCCTGGCGGCCTCGGCGCTACTGGTCGAGAATCCAGATCCCAGCGAACATGAAGTCCGCGAAGCGCTGGCCGGCAACCTGTGCCGTTGCACCGGCTATGAGCCGATTGTGCGGACGGTGCTGCAGGTGGCGAAGAAAACCCTGACAAAAGCTCCGGTGCGGGGGAAACGATCATGAGTAAAACATGCATTATCGGCAAATCGCCGGTCCGTCTGGACGGGTTGGCCAAGGTCACTGGAGCGGCGCAGTATGTGGATGATCTGGATTTCGGCCCCGGCCTGCTCCATGCCGCCGTGGTGGAGAGCACCCATGCCCACGCGTTGATCAAGAAGGTACATACCGCCGCCGCCGAAAAGCATCCTGGCGTGGTCCACGTGGTGACGGGTAAGGATTGCCCTCATATGTTCGGCCTGTACATGAAAGACCGTTACATCTTCGCACAGGACCGCGTCCGGTTTGTGGGTGAACAGATTGCCGCGGTCATTGCCGAGACCCCGGAGGCCGCCCTGCGCGCCGCCAAACTCGTCAAGGTGACCTATGTGCCGCTGCCGAAGGTCCTCAGTCTCGGGGATGCCCTGAAAAAGGATGCCACACTGCTGCATCCCGATCTGGCGAAATATGAAAAGCCACCCTGGTTTTTTCCGCGGCCTGGCACCAACATTGCGCATTGGCGCAAGACGCGCAAGGGGGATGTCGACAAGGCATTCAAAAACGCATCCTTTATCCTGGAGGACACCTATACGGTGCCGCGGTATGCGCATTGTCCGATCGAAACTCATGCGGTCACCGGTTTGTTTGACCTGTCCGGCCGCCTGACGCTGTGGGCTTCTTCCCAGTCACCTTTTGCCCAGCGCAATGTGATGGCCAACGCCCTGAAACCGTTTGGCCTGTCCCACAAAGACATCCGGATTATCACCCCGTTCGTCGGTGGTGGATTCGGTGGGAAAGCCGGTGTCTCGATGGAAATCATTGGGGCGGTATTGGCAATTGTCATGAAGGGCCGCCCGGTGAAGCTTCACTGGACGCGCGAGCAGGAATTCTACAACACCTCACAGCGCCAGGGCGTCATTGCCCGGATCAAGATGGGCGTCAGCAAGGGCGGCCGGATCACGGCCCTCGAGCATACGCTGCATTGGGATGCCGGTGCTTCCGCCGAATACGGCGCGAATGTGGTGAATGCCGTCGGTCTCTCGGCCACGGGTCCATACCGTGTGCCCAATGTGAAGATCGATTCCGTCTGTGTGTATACGAATATGCCGCCTTGCGGAGCCTATCGCGGCTTCGGCTATTCCGAGTTCCACTTCGGCCTCGAATCGCACATCACCCGCATCGCGAAAGCCATCGGCATGGATCCGGTCAAGTTCCGTAAGCTCAATGCCATAAAGGAAGGGGACACACTCGCCTATGGCGCGGAGATGAATCCCGGCGATATGTCTCAATGCATTGACCGGGTAGCCAAGGAACTCCGGTGGGGCAAAAAGGACAAGCCCTCCAGCCGGAACAGGGCCATTGGAAAGAGCTTGTGCTGCTTCTGGAAAGCCCCCGCGATGCCGCCGAACGCCTCGTCGGCCGCCTATCTCAAGTTCAATGAAGATGGTTCATTGAACCTGATGGTCTCTGGCATGGAACTGGGGCAGGGTTTTCTGACCGTGATGGCGCAGGTGGCGTCCGAAGTCCTGACGGTTCCCGTGACGAAGATTCGCGTGGAAACTCCCGATACCGATCGTAACTCTTATGAATGGCAGACCGTCGGGTCCCACGTGACCTGGAGTTGTGGGAATGCCGTGCGCGCCGCTGCCGAAGAGGTGAAGGATAAGCTGATCGCCACCGTGGCGCGCGCCAAGCGCCTCAAGGCGGCGGATCTGTATCTCGAAGGCGAATGCGTTAAAAGCCGAAAGAAAAAGGACGTGGCCATTCCGTTCCATGAGTTTGTCATCGACGGCATCATGCGGCCCGATGGCAGGTTTGTCGGCGGCCCCATCCAGGGGACGGGCATGTTCATGCCGGAATTCACTTCCGCGCTGGGCGATCCCGAAACCAGCCAGGGCGGTCACCCCAATGTGCACTACACCGTCGGCTGTGCCGGCGTGATTGTGGAAATCGACAAGGAGACCGGCAAGTTGCAGGTGCTGAATGCTTCGCTGGCCGTGGATGCCGGAAAGGTGATCAACCGGGATCTGCTGAATGGTCAGATTGTCGGCGGCATCGTGCAGGGTCTGGCCACGGCTCTCTACGAAGACATTCGCTACGATTCAAACGGGCGGCTGCTTAATCCGAATTTCACGGATTATAAGATTCCCACCACGCTCGATTGCCCGGTCAAGCTGGTTCCGATGGCGGTGGAAACCCCGCAGCCGGACGGCCCGTTCGGAGCTCGCGGCGTTGGCGAACACACGATGATTGCCGCCGCGCCCATGATTGCGGATGCCATCGAGGATGCCGTGGGAATCCGGCTTAAAACCATGCCGCTTACCGCGGAGAAGATTGCCTTGGCCATGCGGGGTATCGAATATGACGACGTGAAGGGGGATAACCTCGGCTTCTGCTTCCGCGGCAAGCCGTGCGACTACCCCTTCGATGTCGGCAGCTAATCCGTAAATAGGGCCTGAAAAGGTCGAAAATCGGTCAGAAATGGCCAAAAACGCGAAAAACAGGCCGTTTTTCGCGTTCTTTTTCCCCAAAAGCCGAAAAACAGCCTCCCAATGGCTGAAAATCCGAAATTACGGTATGGCCAGCCCTGCTTTTCAAATTTTGAACCGTTGCCTTTCCATCTGTGAAAAGTGGCCAAATGGGTGGAAATGCGTCTACTCCGCCGGCACAGGGAAGGGGGCTTTCCTTCTGAGGCAAGGTTTGGGATAGTCACACCATGAACACGGTGATTTCAGCAGTGATGACTCTCTGGATTTTCGGCATGGTGATTTATCTCACCAAAGATATGTAGAGCGATCCCGTGTCTCCGGCTATTGCGAAGGTCATAACGGATATCTCGCTGGATCGCGATTTCGATTATCTCATCCCCGATGAACTGAAAGACCGGGTGAAGATCGGCAGCATGGTGCGGGTCCCATTCGGGCCGCGACACCTTCGCGGATTTGTGATCGCTCTGGCGGATTCCTCTTCATTTCCGAAACTGAAACCCATCGATTCCGTCATCAGCGATTTCCCGTTGTTCGATGATCAGATGCTGCGGCTGGCGCGTTGGATCGCCGACTACTATGCGGCTCCTGTGGAGAAGGCGATTGCCGCCATCCTGCCGGCGGCCGTCCGTCGCACGGGCGCCAAATTCAAGGAACAGTTTGTGGTTCGTCTGAGCGGGGGCCCGACTCCGACCTCGGAAGAAGAGGCGGCACTGGCCAAGCGGAGTCCGCGGCAGTCCGCAGGCTGGCTGCGCCTGAAAGAGGTTTTGGAAATGACGGCCGCCACATTGGCAGAGGAGACGGGGGTGACGCTGGCCGGTCTGCGCAGTCTTGAAAAACGCGGATGGGTGGAGGTGCAGAAGGGCGTCATCCGCCGCAACCCCAATTCCCGGATGAAAATCCTGCCGACGGTTGCGCCGCCACTGATGGATGAGCAGACGGATGCACTGGTGGCCGTCCACGAGGAAATGGCCGCGGAAAAGCCGGGCGTGGTGCTGCTGCATGGCGTGACCGGCAGCGGGAAGACTGAAGTGTATCTCGCGGCGATTCAGACGGCTCTGGATGCAGGCAAGGGCGCGATTGCGCTGGTGCCGGAAATCGCGCTGACTCCACAGACCATGGAGCGCTTTCGCGGTCGGTTTGGAGAAACGGTTGCAGTCTTGCACAGCCATCTGTCGGACGGCGAACGCCATGACGAATGGCAGCGGATTGCCGCCGGCAAGGCCCGCGTGGTGGTGGGCGCGCGGAGTGCCCTGTTTGCTCCGGTCAAGCCCCTGGGCCTGCTTGTGGTGGATGAAGAGCACGAACCCGCCTACAAACAGGATGAAACCCCGCGCTACAACGCACGCGATGTCGCCGTGATGCGCGGCCGCTTCGAAGGATGCGCCGTCGTCCTCGGCAGTGCGACGCCCTCGCTGGAGTCCTATCAGAATACAAAGGCGGGCAAGTACCGATTGGTGAACATGTTCAAGCGTGTGGATCACTGCGTGATGCCTAAAGTGCGCGTGGTGGACATGCGGGTGGAGACCGAGAAGGCGGGGCATGCGCATCTGCTGTCGCAGGATCTGGTGGAGGCCGTTCGCCTTCGCCTATCGCAGGGGGAGCAGACCATGCTGTTTCTGAATCGTCGCGGCTATGCCACAACGGTGATGTGTCCCCTGTGTGGGCATACCGAAACCTGTGAAGACTGCGCTGTCAAAATGACGTATCACAAGCAGTCGGAACTGATGATGTGCCATGTCTGCGGCGTCTTGAAAAAGGTGCCAGCCACCTGTTCCAATCCGGATTGCGGCGCAGAAAATATCAAAATGTCCGGAGTGGGGACGCAGCGCGTCGAGATGGCGGTTCGGAAGATATTCACTAAGGCGAAGATCGCCCGCATGGACTCGGACACAACGGGCGCCAAGGATGCTCATGCCACCATTCTCGGCAAATTCCGTCGGGGCGACATTGACATTCTGATCGGGACCCAGATGATTGCCAAGGGGCTGGATTTCCCCAATGTGACCCTGGTGGGTGTGGTGCTGGCCGATTTGAGCCTGATGATGCCGGACTTCCGCGCCGCAGAGCGCACGTTCCAACTGCTGACCCAGGTGGCGGGCCGGTCAGGGCGGGGCGAGATTCCCGGTGATGTGCTGATTCAGACCTATACCCCCTTCCATCCGTCGGTTCAGTCTGCGCGGAATGCGGACTACACCACCTTCTTTGATCAGGAAATCGAGATGCGCCGGGAAATGCGCTATCCGCCGTTCTCCCGTCTCACCACCGTTCTGTTCAAAAGCAAAGACGAGGAGGATGTCGAAGCCTGCTCTAGAGAGTTTGCCGCCCGTCTCAAGGCACGGCTGCCGGAATCCGTCCGGATGACGGGTCCGGCTCCGGCTCCGCTGTCCAAGGCCAAGGGATACTATCGCATCCAGTTGATGCTGTGGGCGCCGGCTGCTCGCGACTATGTCCCGTTGCTGCGCGCCGGGATCAAACAATTCAAGTGTCCCAAAGGGCTGACGATGGCCGTGAATGTGGATGCGCTCTCGCTGATGTAATCCCTTCTTTCCTTCTGGGCTCGCGGTGCGCCCTTAGCCTGGAAAAACCAGGCGAATAGCGCTCCTATCCGTTCTTTGGTCTTCATAGAACAGAATGAGTTTCAAAAACTGGGCTTACCATTTTACCTGATAATCAAAGGCTCAAGTTGGGCTTTAATCAGCTTGTGAATCTCCGCCTCTTCCGAAAACTTCCGGTTCCCTTCCAGAATCCCCTTTTTAACGACATCAACCGCTTCTTGTTTGTATCCAAGTACTTTAGCGACTTTGATAGCTAAATCTTTCTCCACAATCTTCAGTTCGCCATCAATAATCATGATTTCGACCAAATCATACAGTTGTTGAAATCGGACTTCGGGATCAGCGGGTGCTTTGACTTCAGCCCCATCAATATGTTGCATCACTTCATCCTGAACTTCTTTCGGGATATTCCATTTGGATGCGGCATACCCTAATACGCTTTTCTCTTCATCCGTAATTTTGCCATCCGCTAATGACATGACAACCAGATGGCGAAAATGGTTTTTCTTCTCCTCGACACTGATATCTTTAATGCTTTTCATGAATTAACTCCTCCTTTTTAAAACTCAATACAGGACTACATGCCTCCAATGGGTTGCTGACCGGAACAAGATATTGAACCATTTCTACTGTTCCTCCCACACCGAATGAGTATAAATCCAACGAGTTGTGGAATCAAGGCGTAACGGGCGAGTGTTGCTGTCGACCGGTGAACATCTTGGTTTCATTTCGTTCTGTATGGCGCGTCCCGGATTCTGGTAATATACTTGGCCACACGGTTAAAGGAGTTCTCCATGACTGATTTTGAAAAACTGGGCGTCTTTTATCTGGGCCGCGTGCATGATCCCGAGACCGGGAAAACCACCGAAGAGCCGCTGCTCTATGACGCCAAGGATCTGACCACCCATGCGGTCTGTGTTGGGATGACAGGCTCCGGCAAGACCGGCCTCGGAATTGATATCATCGAAGAAGCGGCCATCGATGGCATCCCTGCCATCGTCATCGATCCCAAGGGCGATATGGGCAACCTCCTCCTGACGTTCCCGGAACTGTCCGGGAGCACTTTCCGTCCGTGGGTGGATGAAGGAGAAGCCGCCCGCAAACAGCTCAGCCCGGATGACTACGCCGCCAAGACCGCCGCCACTTGGAAATCCGGCATCGAGTCGTGGGGGCAGGATGCCGCTCGCATCGCCCGCCTGAAAAAAGCCGTGGATTTCGCGATTTACACTCCCGGCTCCAAGGCGGGGCTCCCGCTGTCGATTCTGTCTTCGCTGGATGCACCGCTAGCCGGGTTTGCCGACGATGTCACCGCGATGCGCGACCGCGTGTCCTCAGCCGTGACCGGTTTGTTGGCTCTCGCCGGCATTGAATCCGATCCCATTCAGTCGCGGGAGCACATCCTGCTGTCGAAGATTGTGGATCGGGAATGGCGAGCTGGAAAGAACCTCGATCTGCTGGCCGTGATTCAGGCCGTGCAGGAACCGGGAATCGACCGCATCGGGGTCTTGCCGCTGGAATCCTTCTTTCCGACCAAAGCCCGGTTTTCGCTGGCCATGCAGCTCAATAATCTGGCGGCCTCGCCCAGCTTCACCGCTTGGACTGAAGGCGAACCCCTGAATGTGCAGCGACTGCTGTATACCAAGGAAGGCCGCCCCCGCGTGTCAGTCCTTTCCATCTCTCATCTATCCGATGCAGAGCGCATGTTCTTTGTGACGGTGCTGCTCAATGAAGTGCTCGCGTGGACCCGCCGCCAGACCGGCACCTCCACGCTGCGCGCCATGGTCTATATGGATGAAATTTTCGGCTACTTCCCGCCGACGGCAAATCCGCCGTCCAAGGCCCCGATGCTGACCCTGCTGAAACAGGCGCGCGCCTTCGGAGTGGGCATTGTGCTGTCCACCCAGAATCCGGTCGACCTGGATTATCGCGGGCTGTCCAATGCCGGCACCTGGTTTATTGGCCGCCTGCAGACGGAACGCGACAAATCGAAAGTCATCGAAGGCCTGACCAGCGCCTCGGCGGGGGAGGGACTCGATCGCGCGGAACTGGATCACCTCATGGCCAATCTAGGCAATCGCGTGTTCCTGATGCGCAATGTTCACGAGGATGCCCCGGTCCTGTTTGAGACCCGCTGGTGCCTGTCCTATCTGCGCGGCCCGCTGTCGCCGGCCCAAATGGGCGATCTGATGAAGGATTACAAGTCGGCAATTCCGGATCCGCTTCCGTCCGCCCCTGCGGCGGCCTCGACAACGGCCTCTGCGCCAGCGCCGATGGCTTCGACCAAAACCGTTCTGCCATCGTCCATCGTTCAGGTCTACCTGCGCCCGAAGATTCTGGCTCCGGGAGCGGCGTTGACCTATCGCCCGGCATTTTATGCCGCCGCCCGTCTGCACTTTGCCGATGGCCGCCGCAAACTGGATGCCTGGCAACCGGTGCGGCATCTGGTGCCGGTCCCATCGGGCTCCGGTCCCTGTTGGAGCGAAGCCCGGGTCGCCCCGGAAGCTCTGGATTCAGCCCCGGCCCCGGACGCCGCCCATGAGCCCATTCCCTCCGAGCTATCCAACGCCAAGGCCTATGCCCAGCATGAAAAAGCCTACAAGGCCTACCTGCTGGAAAACAACGCGATGAATCTGATGAGCATTCCGGCGCACAAGGTCGCGTCGGAGCCCGGCGAAAAAGAAGAAGACTTCCGGATTCGTGCGGGCCAGCAGCTGCGGGAAGAACGCGAAGAGCAGATGGAGAAACTGCGGAAGAAGTTTGCTGTGAAAGCGGAACGCCTGGTGGAGAAAGAACGGAAGGCCGTAGCCAAGATTGAAAAAGAGAAGGCTCAGGTCTCCAGTCAGCATATGCGGACGCTAATCAGTTTTGGAACCGCCGCCCTGTCCGTATTCCTCGGCCGGAAGGCGGGCGGCCTCGGCCGCGCCTCGACCGGCATCGGCTCCATCAGTCGTACGGGCAAGGAGAAATTGGATGTGGTACACGCCAAACAGGCGCTCGAGGCGATCCAGCAGCAGCAAACCGCCCTCGAGCAGGAGGCGCAGAAGGAACTCGACCGTCTGGCAAAATCCTTTGATCCCGCCCACCTCCAACTGAAGTCCGTGCGTATCGCGCCCCGGAAAGCCGATACGTCCATCCAGCAGATCGGGGTCGTGTGGATCCCGTATGCCGCGGATGCTTTCGGATCTCTTCGGCCAGCCGTGGATTTATAAACTCATCCGCACAAATTGCCGTTCGATATGCAGCCGCAGGAGTGGTAGAGTTTCCCCTTCATGAAGAACAAATGGATACACAAATGGATAGCCGGAGGACTGCTCCTTCTTGCGGGTGTCCTCCCCTGTACGGCGGAACTGTTCGATTTTGATGTGGATCCCTTCTATGCCGAATCCGTGATGAAGGGGCACTTTGGTGATTCGCCGGTGTACTTCTTTCTGGGACCTTCTCCAGTCATGGAGAAGGCGGTCCTCGCTTTCATCGAGTCCGCCAACAAAACGCTCGATGTCTGTCTCTATGACCTGAACCTGCCCATGGTGGCCCAGGCGTTCCTGGATGCCAAGGAACGCGGAGTGAAGGTCCGGGTCATCTGCGCTTAACCCCGATTTTAGGACCACTAGCTTAAGTAGAATCTGCGTCCCG
>CAZGMQ010000055.1:0-21169 GCA_964526745.1 uncultured Verrucomicrobiota bacterium | reverse complement strand
CGGTTGCAACACAAAATACTTTTGTCGGTGGCGTCATGGTATGGAAACTGTTTTCGCGAATTTTCCATGGTATGGAAGAAATGTTTCCACAGTGTGGAAACTTTTCCGGCCGCATACAGGAAACGTATAACGCTCAGGTGTCGAGCGCGGCGGCGGCTTCTGGCAGAGCTTCCAGCACACGCGGCAGCACATTCTTGAGCTTCGAGATAGCCACGCCGTAATTTGTAATCGGAACCTGGTGCTCTCCGGCGGATTCCTGGCGATGTAGCATTTCGCGGCGGGTCAGCATGCAGGCGCCGCAATGAATCACCAGCCGGTATTTTGCCAGGTCTTCCGGCCAATCGCGGCCGGCGATCACATCAATGTTTAGTTGTTTACCGGTGACCTCCCGGAGCCAGCGCGGAATCTTTTCGCGGCCGATGTCGTCTTCCATCGCGTGATGGGAGCAGGCCTCTCCGATCAGAATGGAGTCTCCATCCTGCAGGTCATCGATGACGGCCGCAGCCCGGACGAGGTCCGGGAGGTCCCCTTTCATCCGGGCCATGAGGATGGAGAAGGTGGTGCATCGGACATCCGGCGGAGTTTCGGCGACCATCCGGTCGACCACCTGTGAATCGCAGACGACCAGATCCGGCTTCACAGTCAACTTCTCCAGCGTGGCGAGGTATTCGGTTTCCTTACAGACCACCGCGATGGCCGAGTCATCCAGCGCCGCACGGACGGCTTGGGCCTGGGGCAGAATCAAGCGCCCTTTCGGGGCTTCTAGGTCAATCGGCATAATCAGCACCACCACTCCGTTCGGCGGTACAGCCCCGGCCAGCAGATCCGGCATCTCGAGCGTCTTCTCGGGGACGAGCTCGCCCAGGGCTGCTTTGAAGGCATTCACAATCCGATCTCGCTCCTCCGGGAGCGCGGCCGATTCAATCACGACCGGACACAGGGCCTTCATCCGTTCGGTGAAGGCAGCGGAGGGTTTCTGTAAATCAGTCTTCCCGATCAGAATCATCCAGGGACGTCCGGAGGCCTTCATCTTCTCAACCAGGGCTTCCTCATGCTCCGTCCAGACATCCGGCTCCGTGATCAGCACCGCCAGGTCCACTCGGCGCATCGTTGTCATCATGCGTTCCCGGCGTTTTTCTCCCAGTTCGCTGGCGTCATCCACTCCGCCTGTGTCCCAAAAGACCACCGGACCAATCGGCAGCAGCTCCATGACCTTTTCCACGGGATCGGTCGTCGTGCCGGCTTGAGGGGATGTGATGGCGACATCCTGCCCCGCCACCAGATTCAGGAAGGTGGATTTTCCCACATTGGTCCGGCCGAAAAGGCCGATGTGGATTCGCATTGATTTCGGTGTCTTGTCCATGAGCATTGTCCCTGATAATATCGAGAGAGACAGAGGCCTCTCACTTATTCGCGGCCGAATTTCCGATTTAGCTCGCGGTGGCTAAGTAAAATGATGGTGGGTTTGCCTCGTGGCGAGGTATAGGGCATTTCCGTGCGGCCCAGATCTTGGATGAGCGCCTTCAGTTCGGTGTCGTTCAACTCGCGCTGAAGACCCACGGCCTGGCGACCGGCCACAGAGGCGATCATTGGCTGGGCCCAGTCTTTCGCGGCACTTTTTCCGCCCTGCATGAGGCCGTCCGCAATGTCGGACAACAGTGGACCGGGGGCCACCTCCGCTACCGCGGCGGGCAACGCATCGATCAGAAAGGTGCCGGATCCGAAGTCCGCGATTCCAAAGCCCATCTGCTTCAAGGGTTCCAGGTACTTGCGCAAGGCAACAGCCTGCGGCGGGGTGGGCTCGATAGTCACCGGTGGCAGCAGGCCCTGGGACGGAACCTCCCCTTTCTCCATGGCCTGGAGCAGGCGCTCATAGATGACCCGCTCATGTGCGGAGCGCGGATCCATCAGCAACAGGCCTTCGGCGGTCTCCATCAGCACATACTGTCCCCCTACCCGCCCTAGCAAGCGATAGTCGGCCCATGGGGCTGCCCGGTCAGAAGAGGCCTCCTCCGTTGCGACGGGTGGCGGACTCCAATCCAGTTTCGGCTGAGTAGCGCCCATCGGCACCGCCGCCGGCAGCACGGTTGCGCCGGAGACCGGTGTGGAGGGATAGACATGCGGCCGGGATGCTTCACGGGGAGGCATCCCCATGGGCCGTTGTCCGGGGCCGGATCCGCTGATGGCCAGTCGAATGGCTTCAATGATCACATCCCGTGCTTCGGTTGGTCGCCGGAAGCGGACTTCTTTTTTGGCGGGATGGACATTCACATCCACCATGGTGGGCGGCAGATTCACAAAGAGGAAAATGGGTGCATAGCGGCCGCCGGGCAGCAGGTTGCGATAAGCATTCTGAATGGCGAAGTTGACGATGGGCGATCCACAGGGCCGGCCATTGATGAAAATCACCTGCAGTTCCCGATCCATTCGGCTGCAGGGTGGCGCGCCGGCAAACCCGCTGACTTCAACGACGCCGTTTCCGAATCGGAGCGGCCGCAGGTGGTCGGAGATGTCGGGGCCATGCAGATCGCGAATCCGGTCAAAGAGGTTTTCAACTGCCGGGAGGCGGTAGACTTCGCTGTCATCCACACGCAGGACAAAAGAGATGCCAATATGGGCAAGAGCCTCCAGCAGGAACGCATGGCGGATGTGCGTATACTCGGTCTGGGCGGAACGCAGAAACTTGCGCCGCGCCGGCACATTGAAGAACAGGTTTCGGACCGCAATATCCGTTCCAACCGGCGCGCCGGCATCCCGCACCTCCTGAATCTTACCTCCGAAAATAAGCACTTCGGTTCCGGCGGGAGAGCCTTCGCGATTCGTCACCAGCGTGAACTGCGACACCGAGGCAATAGCAGCAAGCGCCTCCCCACGAAATCCCATCGTCGCGATGGTATCGAGATCCTTCAGTTCGCGCAGTTTGCTGGTGGCATGGCGTTCGATGCACAGCAGCGCATTATCCCGGTCCATCCCGGTGCCGTTATCAATGACGCGGACCAACCGGCGTCCACCATCCACGACCTCCACTTCAATGTGAGAGGCCCCGGCATCGATGGCATTTTCGACCAGTTCTTTCAGGACAGAGGCCGGGCGATCCACCACCTCCCCCGCCGCGATCTGGTTGATCACAGCGTCTGTCAGCAATCGAATGGGAGTCGGTTCGCTCATGCGGCTTGGTTCTAGCAAAGCCGGCCCGAAAACAAGAGCAAAAAACGGTGCGCGCCCCTTCCGGTACGCACCGTTGTCCGTTTGTTGTGGTCTGGAACTACAGAACCAGGACCTTGGCGTCTCCCTTCGAAGCTGGCTCAAGTGCCTGTTTCTCCAACGGCTGATAGGTCGGCAAGAAGCGATAATAGACTTGGAGTGTCAGGGTCGCCAGTGTGGTGGCATAGACCGGATGCATGTTTTCCCGTCCTGTAGTGCCCTTGCCCAGACTGAGCCCCGCCGAATCCCAGCTTCCATCCGGATTCTGGCTGCGGATGAACTGCGGGGCGAACTCATTGTTCCAGCGGGTCCAGTTGTCCCCTCCCTGATGAAACTTAGCCTGGGAAATGTAATACCACGCATACATCGGCCACGCGGGTGGATGTTTCCAATTGCACTCAGCCTGGCGAAGAGCGGTCAGGCCCTTCCTGACCTCCCGATCCTGCCCATACCCCATCAGTTGCATGCTGAGGACTGCGACCGCCGTGATTCCGTCGGAGCTGTGGCTGCCCTTGTCTGTGTAATAGAAGCGACCATCCTCAGTTTGAGCGGCTTTCATGTCCGCGACCGCCAGATTCATCGCCTGTCGCAACCGGGGATGATCCGCACGAGCGATATAGGCGGCCTTGAGGGCCTGACAGCACCACCCGCCCAGGGAGGTGTCGCGGCGTCCGCTCTTCTGGAAGCGGTAATCAAATCCGCCATCGGACTGCTGCCCATCGATGAGGACGGAAACGCCCTTCTCCATGACCGGCTTGAGCGCAGGAATGCGGGTCATGCCATAGGCCTCGCTCATGGCATACACACAAATAGCCTGTGCATAGGTGCCGCCAGTGGTGTCAACCTTGGCAAATTCACCGGCCTCGTTCTGCCGTGCCATGAGATAACGGATGGCCCGGGTGACGGTTTCGCCATAGGGTTCGGAAGAGGTGGTTTCGCCATGCGCCAGATAGGTAAGGATCGCCAGGCCGGTCATGGCTTCCCGGTCTGTGGTGCCCCAGGAGCCGTCTTTCAACTGGTTGAGGCGCAGCCATTCCAAGGCCCGATTCACCGAGACTTCGGTATATTGATACCACTGGTCGCCATAGGTATTCCCGGACTGGTCCCTCGCCTCTTTCCCGATCCGGCCGTTATTGGGACCAGAGACAATCCCTCGAAGGGTAATCGGACTGATGCTGTTCGGAATGCTCAGGAGATCCTGGGCCGGATCAGACAAGGCCTGATTGAAGACTTCTACCGTCGGAGGGGTCGGTTCCGGTTCATTCTGGATCGGCGGAGTGAAGATCGGCTCCACGGACGCGAAGTCCGGAAGATCGGGTTCCAGCGGGGGCGGTTTATCCAGATCTTTGGTTTCCTCGACCGGAATATAGGTGAAGTCTACCGGTTTGGCGGGTGGATCTTGTGAGAAGTCCACCAGCAGCAGCAGGGCGAGAATCAGGGAGAGATGAAGCAGGACGGCCCCGGTGGGTCCGGCCAACCATTCGGCGATGTTTTTGTGCAAGGCTTTGATCGTAGAATCCATGACGTGCCTCCTTAGAGTCACGGTACCCCTCCTCCCTATGGTTTACCAGCATTATCCCGCAAAAAAGCGCGCCCTTTCAGGCGCGCTTCCGGGATTCAGATCCGGGGGATGTCAGAAGATTTCGATCTGCACATCGCCTTCGGATTTTTGATCGATCTTCTCGGTGTCAATCGGCTGATAGGTGGGCAGGAAGCGGTAGTAAACCTGCAGGGTCAGGGCCGCCAATGTGGTGGCATAGACGGGGTGCATGTCTTCGCGACCGGTGGTTCCCTTTTTCATGCTCACTCCGGCGGAGTTCCAGCTCCCATCTGGATTCTGGTTCCGGATGAACTGGGGAGCGAACTGATTGTTCCAACTGGTCCAGTGGGCGCCGCCCTGATGGAACTTGGCCTGGGAAATATAATACCACCCATACATCGGCCATTCCGGAGGATCTTTCCAGTTGCACTTGGTACTGCTCAAAGCGGACAGGCCTTTTTTGACCGTCGCCTCGCCGCCATGTCCCAGCAGTTGCATGCTGAGGACTGCGACGGCCGTGATGTTGTCGGAGCTATGACTGCTGCCGATCTGGCTGTAGTAGAAGCTGCCATCCTCTTTCTGTGCGGATTTCATGTCCTCCACCGATTTTTCCATGGCCTCGTGCAGATTGGCATTCTCCGCTCCACCGATATAGGCGGCCTTCATGGCCTGGCAGCACCAGCCTGCCAGCGAGGTGTCGCGCCGTTTGCCCTTGAGGAATTTGTAATCGTATCCGCCGCCGGCCTGCTGGCCATTAATGAGGACTTGGACGCCCTTCTCCATCACGGATTTCAGGGAGGGGATGCGGGTCATGCCATAGGCTTCGCTGATGGCATAGACGCAGATGGCCTGCGTGTAGGTGCCGGCGGTGGTATCGATCTTGTCGAAATCCCCCTTCTCGTTCTGGCGCGCCACGAGATAGCGGATGGCCCGTTCGACCGTCTCACCATATTTTTCGGAGGCGGTGGTTTCACCATGTGCCAGGAAGGTCAGGATGCCTAGTCCGGCCATCGCTTCCTTATCATGGGTGCCCCACGAACCGTCCTTGTTCTGGTTGATGCGCAGCCATTCCAGCGCGCGCAGCACTGCGGCTTCGGCATACTGCCCCCATTTGCCGCCATACGTGCCAATGGCGGCCCGGCGGCCCGATCCACTACGGTTGGACATGGCTCCGGGAGCCAGATTCTTCATGATGATCGGGCTAATGGCATCGGAGGCGATATCCAGTTCCACGGTATCCGTGATGGGTTCAGCCGCGAAATCCTGGATGTCCGGCGGCGGCGTCATATCCATTTCCACATCCGGCGGCGTCACGGTTTCCACCTCAGGAATCTCCTCGGGTGGCTTGAGTTCTTCGAGATCTTCCAACTGCTGTTCATCGAGCTCGATGACCGTGACTTCGATTTCCTGGTCCTTTTCCTTGACGGTCAGATTCACCAGGAAAACCAGTGCCAGAATCAGCGCGATATGGATGATGATGGACCCGGTCGGCCCGGCCATCCATTCCATGATATTTTTATGCAATGCTTTGATTGATGCGTCCATCGAAAACTCCGTTCTTCAATCCACTCGCCAGCTAATTCGAGGCACTTACCACGGACAGGCTTCGCAGCCCGTTTTTGGCGCACAAATCCAGGGCCTTAATCAAGGTGCCATGCTCGGACTCCGACGAGACCGTGATCATCAGCGTCTGCCCGGCATCCACCGCGGCAATCCGCCGCAGGGCGTCGTCCAGTTTTTTCATGTTGTCCAGCGGCACCTGCATCTCGTTGATCGTATACCCATTGAAATACACGCCCAGCTTGTTCAACTGCGGCGGCGGGGCATCTACCGGGGTGCTTTTATCCGGCGCGGGCCGGAACACATCCAGGTTGGTGATGACATCGACCGGTTTGAGCGTCACGATGAAGTAGATCAACAACTGGAAGACCACATCAATCATGGGGGTCATGGACAGTGCTGGCGGTTCGCCTTCCGGCCTTTTTCTTTTTCTAGCCATGGGATTCCCTTTCTAGGAGCCTTCTGCTTTTTCCTGGAGAGCCGCAAAGCGGATCTTCCAGAGGCCTGCTTTGCCGCAGATATCCATCACCCGTTTGATTTCGGAGTGAGGGGCAGCGTAGTCCCCACGGATCACGACTGGTGTGCTCTGGCCGTATTCGTTGCGGGCCTTGTTGAGGATATTGAGCAAACGGGCATCGCTCAGGCGGGTGCGCGTAATGGAGATATGCCCTTCATTGTTCACATCCACCGTCACTGTGCGAGGATCCTGTTTCTCCTCGACGGGGCCGTGGGGCGACATCGCCATACGGATGCGGGTGTCCAGGGCCGAGTCTTGCAGGGACACCGTAACAACGAAGAAGATGATGAGCTGAAACACAACATCGATCATCGGTGTCATGTCGAGCTCAGCGTCTGGTTGACTTTTTTTCATGGGTTGTTCCCCTACGGGTTCCGGAGGCCTATTCCTCCACCACTTCCACGTTACGCAGGGCCTTGATCAGATCCATGGTCAACCCTTCCATGGTCAGGATGATGCGGGACAGACGGTTCTTGAAATAGGTGTAGAACGAGACCGCGGGAATGGCCACGCACAGACCGGCGGCGGTCGTCCAGAGGGCCTGGGCGATATTCATGGCCAGCATCGATTGCTGGGCGGCGCCAGCCGAGGTGTTCGCCAGATTGGCAAACGCCATGATCATACCTTGCACCGTACCGAGCAGACCGAGCATCGGAGCGATGCTTCCGCACATGTTCAGATAGGACACGCGCTGCATCAGCTTTTCGCTTTCGAGATCCGCGGCCGAGGCCACCTGTTCCTGGATGACTTCAAAGCCCTCCTTCACATTGCGGAATCCGGCCATCAGAATCGACGACAGGGAACCGGGCTCTTCTTCGCAGCGCTGCAAGGCTTTCATCACATCGCCCTGCTCCATCGCTTCGCGGACATCGTTCACGAGGCTGTCGGGTATGATCTTCTTGGGGTTGACGGTGATGGAGAAATCAATCGCCAGCCAGGCGGCGGCGACTGAACAGCCCAGCAGGGCCGTCCACAGGATAATCCCCAGCCCGCCAGAACCAGAGATGATGGTCCACAAGCCCATACCTCCCCCGCCGTCATCCGCCATAGCTTCTGCGCCACCTTCCATCACGATTTCCTGCGCGAAACCGATCACGGGCACACACACCAGGACCGCCAGGGCGATCATCCACACTACGAGTTGAGTTTTTTTGGACATGATTATTTCTCCTTCGCTCATTTTTTAAATAGGTTCGTCTACAGTTTACCGCGCGCCTGCGAAGCATAGCGAGACGCCCCGTATTGCTTCACGACGATCTGATACATTTCTTTCGCTCTCGGGTCGCGCAGTTGCTCCAGCGCGACGGCTGCCTTGTAATGGGCTTCGCCCTGGATCTCCGCATCGCGCACATCCTTGAACAGGATGGCCGTCCGCAGATATTCCAGCGCGCCCAATTCGACATTGTTCTGTGCCAGCTGAATATCGCCCCGCATGTTCTGCGCGCGGGCGGCATCTGCGCGGCTGCCGTTGGCGGCCACGGCATCCAGCTGCCGGATCAGAGCCGGATACTGCTTGGCCTTCAGCATGGCATTGCGCATGCCCCAGGCCATGTCGGCGTTCTTTTTCTCTTCGGGGGCCAGCATAAAGAGCTTGGAATAGGCGGTCACCGCCCCTTCGGCATCGCCCTGGGCCAAGAGCACCTGCGGCAGGAGCTTTGCGGCCTGTACATCCCAGCCGAGATTACGATAGTCCTTCATGATGCCTTCAAGCAGCTTGCCGGCGACATCGAACTTCTTGGCCTTGTAGGCCGCGACCGCCTTATCGTATTCGGCGGGCTTGTCGGCGACGGCCTGCACATAGCTCCCCTTGGGGAAGGTGCGGATGCCCATATCCGTAGTCAGGTTGATGTCGCCGTTGGACAGCGCGCGGATTTTCGAGCCGACCACCTTCTTCCCGTTGTTCATCACAACATAGGGGGCCGCCCCGGCCATGCCGGCGAGCATCGCAGCCACCAGCGCGATCCCAAACAGTTTACTTGTCTTCATGGCTTTCCTTCTCCCTTGCCCCTCTTACGGGGTCGCTTCGTCGGCAGTGGTGTCGGCAGTGGTATCGGCATCCGCCGCAACCTGGACAGTGGCCAGGGCGCGCTTTTGACGGATCTCATTGATCTTCGGACTGGTCGGATACAGACGCAGATAGGTGTCGCAGCTTTCCAGCAGTTCGGCGGACTTGCCGGTTTCGGTGGCGAGATCGATGGCCTTGAGAATGGCGGTCTCGATCTGGCGGCGTTCTTTTTCGCTCTTCATATTCTGGCTGTTGAAGAACTCGAGGCGCTTATAGGTGGCCAGGGCACCGAGCAGATCGTTGTCCTTCTGGAGGACTTCAGCATAGAGTAGGCTGGCGTCGTTCACCAGTTCCCGCTCGGTTCCGTACTTGAAGATGTCGTTGAGCGCCAGCTTGGCATCGTTCAGCTGATCGAGCTGCAGATTGGCGCGGGCCAGCATGAACTTGGCCTGATAGAAGAGGCCGGAGCTGGGCCAGCGGGTCATCAGCTCATCCAGCGAGGCCACGGCCCCTTCGGAATCACCCATCTCGAATTTGGAGGCGCCGATGCCGTAGAGCGCGCGTTCGAGCAGGCCGCGTTCCTCGGTCTTGCCGGCCACCTGGTCAAACGCGTTCCGGGCGGACTCCCACTGCTCCTTCTCGAGCATGGCCTGCCCCACCCGTGCGAACTCTTCGACGGAATAGCTTCCCGGACTGGCCAGCATGGCATCCAGCGCCTCCTTGGCCTGGCCAAACTCGCCCAGGTTCAGGGCGCCGTTGATGCGCGCATACTGGGCGCTCTTGCCTTCTTCGGTATTCGGGTAGTCCCGCACCAGGCGGGCGTAGGTCTCGTTGGCCCCCGGATCCTTCAGGGCCATCTGGAGGGATCCCTTCAGATTCAGGGCCTTCGCGGCCATCTCCGAGGTCGGATACAGCGTCAGGAATTCATCCAGCTTGGCGATTGCCGCCTGGCGGGTCTTGGGATTTTCAATGCGGCTCAGCCCATAGGCGAGATAGAAGCGGGCCTGCTCGAGCAGGGCTTCGTTGCGCTCGAGTTCCGCGGTGGAGCTGCCGTAGGGGTTCCCCTTGGGCGAGATCGCCATGACCAGCGTGTTGAACTGGCGGATCGCCAGCGGCATCTGATCGGTGCGGCGATAGCAGTCCGCCAGCGCAAACATGGCCTGCGCCTTGGTCGGGCTGGCCTGTGACTCCTCGATATAGATCTTCATGCCCTTGATGGCGGCCGCATAGTCCTTGTTCATGTAGGTGCGCCAGGCCAGACGGCTCAGGGCCTTGGTGTAGTTCTGGTCTTCCTGATAATCCGTGATCAGGCGGGCATAATAGGTGTTGGCCTGTTCCTGGTTGCCGCCCTTCTCCGCCTTCTGGGCCAGATAGAACAGGAGCGTCCCCGCCTTGGCATCCGTGGGGCAATAGGTCAGGTACTTATCATACATATAGGCAGCCATGTCGGCATTGCCGGAATCCTCATAGAGCTTGCCCACCGAAATCAGCGCCTTCGCCGGGATGTCACTGTGCTTGGCGAACCGCTCCCCGAGATAGTTCGCCATCATCTTGGCGTAGAGCGAATCGTTCAGGTGCATATAGCACTGCACCAGGTTGCCGCAGGCGCGGACCGACAGCTCGGGAGTCTCGGGGAACTGTTTCAGCACCCGCAGGTATTCCGAGGCGGCTTCCGCATATTTCTTCTGGCGGAACAGATTGTCGCCCATCATGAATTCGGTGCCGGCTGCCTGATCGATCATATCGTCGGGCAGATCGATCTTCACCGTTTTGCCGTATTTCGTTTCCAGGATTTCCTTGATGTCCTTGGCTTCGATGCCCGCGGTGGGACCATAGCTGCTCTTGCCGTATTTGATGAAGACGTTGTAGTACTCGCCCAACGCGGCGCCATAGGCACTGATGGCCTCGGCTTCCTTGCCATCCTGCGTGGCCAGGGCATCCGCCTCATCCTTATAGAGGTGTCCCAGCAGGGAGCGCGCGCCCGCCATCGGGCTGCTGGCCATCGGCAGGCCATCCAGCTTGAGCTTCTCATCAATCGGTTTGATGATGTCCATGTTGCTCATCAGCACTTTTTTGGCGCCGGTGGCATTCCCCTGCGCCAGCTGGATGTCGGCCATGATGACAATCGAATCCACAAACTGTAGGTCCAGCCCACCCCACTGCAGGGTCTCACAGAGTTTGGTGGCAGCATCCAGCAGCTTCTTCTGGGCGTCGCCCGACTGGCTTTCGGCGGCCTTCACCAGCGCTTTGGCGCGCGACAGCAGCATGCTGCGTTTCAGTACGGCAGAGTCGGTCACTTCCTCGACGCGCTTATAGCTCTTCTCGGCGCCCTCGTAGTCGCCGGCCATCTCCTGCATCTGCGCATACTGGAAGGCAGCATCGCGATAGCGCAGGGCCACATCCTTGTCCGTCGGGGTCTTGCCCTCATACAGCTTGAAAAAACTGTCGTAGATCTGGCGCGCCTTTTCGATTTCGCCGATCGCGAAATAGTTCTTTCCGAGGGATAGACTGATCGCCTGGGCGGCCGGACTGGTGCTACCCATTTCATTAATAAGCGCTTCCGCATCCGCGAACTGCCGGCGCTTGATCAGAATCTCCGCTTGGATGATTTTGCTGCGGTCCTTCTGGGTGGGATCCTTGGCCAGGACGGTGTCCACGACCTTCTGGGCAAAATCAGGAAAGGCAGGGTCGAAGGTCACGAG
Organism: uncultured Verrucomicrobiota bacterium; assembly: GCA_964526745.1. GTDB lineage: Bacteria > Verrucomicrobiota > Kiritimatiellia > CAIQIC01 > Lenti-01 > Lenti-01. The sequence goes on along the minus strand of CAZGMQ010000055.1, from coordinate 9,641 downwards.
GCCGGAGGCAAATGCAAAGTCATCATCCACATTGGCTTGAGCGAGTTGTGCAGAGGTGGCGGTCAATAGCCCCACCAAGATGATTCCGATCCAATTCCGTGTTCTCATTTTCGTATCCATCTCCCCGGAAACCGTATGCCTACACGTTGACCACTGTTGCAGATTCATGTCTTGTTTATATCTTCCCAACTGCGCTATCGTCAAGCCTCTAACGCATTCTGGGAGATGGAACGATGTTGTATAACGATTACGGACAAACGGACAAAAAAGTTTCGGCCATCGGCTTCGGGGGCATGCGCCTGCCAAACCCCGGAAATCCCGAGGAAGGTATTGCGCTTCTGCATGCTGCGCGGCGCGCCGGCATTTCGTATTTTGACACCGCTCCCTTCTACTGTGACGACCAGAGCGAAGAGATCTTCGGGCGCGCCCTGGGGTCGATGCCCAAATCGCCGCTCCCCCTCTATACCTCCTCTAAATGTTCTCAGGCCAACGGGGCTGAATTCCGCCGTAGCCTAGAAACGTCACTGTCCCGGCTGCAGATCGATCAGATTACCTTCTTCCACATCTGGTGTGTGATGAGTCCCGAAGACTGGCAGGCGCGGATTCAGGGAGGCGCCCTCGCCGCCGCCCTGAAGGCGAAGGAGGAAGGCCTCATCGGGCATGTCTGCGTCTCCACACACATGAATGGCGCGCAGATTGGGGAGATGCTGGTGGCCCATCCAGAGATCGAGGGCGTCACCTTGGGCTACTGCGCCATCAATTTTCCCTATCGCCAGAAAGGGGTGGAAGCCGCCCGCCGTCTGCAGAAAGGCGTTGTTGCCATGAATCCCCTCGGAGGCGGCCTCATTCCGCAGCATGCCGACACCTTCGACTTCATCCGCGCCCCCGGCGATCCCGATGTCGTCACCGCCGCCCTGCGGTTCCTGGTGTCCGACCCCGGCATCACCACGGCGCTCGTCGGCTTCAGTTCGGAGGAGCAGGTCGCCGCAGCGGTGCGGGCCGTCGACCACTTCACGCCGCATCCGGCGGCCCATCTCGACCAGATCCGCGCTTCCATCGAGAAAGACTTCAATGAAATGTGCACGGGTTGCGGCTACTGCCTCCCCTGCCCCAAAGGGATTCCCATTCCGCAGTTCATGGATCTGCACAATCACCTGCAGCTCAAGGCCAGCGATCAGGATATCGGCTTCCGCTTCAAATACCATTGGAGCCTCACTCCGGAGCAGGCTGGCGAGTGCATCGAATGCGGCCAGTGCGAATCCCGCTGCACCCAGCACCTCCCCATCATTGAACGACTGAAGACGCTCGCCGCCTTCCGGATGCCGGAATAAAGAAGCGCTGAATCAGAAGGTCTTCCGATTCTTCATCCCTCTTCTTCACTCCCTCTATTCTAAATTCTTCCTCCTGCATTCTTCATTCTTAATCCTGATCTTAATCCCATTCCTAATTGCCCCGCCCTGTTCGTCGTTCAGCATTCGTTATTCATCATTCTTACTTGTCTTCCTTCCTCCTCCCTCTCCCTCCCCCTGCTTCCTTGACAAAACCCCGCCGGGGTTCTTCAATGTGCGCCTTGTTGTCCCACCCGAAGGAAAATCATGTTCAAGCCCGTTTCCAGTAAAGTGTCATTCCCGCAGATGGAAGAAGAAATCCTCCGCTATTGGGCGGAAGCCGATACCTTCAAGCAGTCGATGGAGAACCGCAAAGACGCCAAGGAGTACATCTTCTATGATGGCCCTCCCTTCGCCACGGGGCTGCCGCACTATGGCCATCTGCTGGCAGGCACCATCAAGGACATCGCCCCGCGCTATCAGACCATGCGCGGCCATTTCGTTGAACGCCGGTTCGGCTGGGACTGCCACGGGCTGCCTATCGAGGCGCTCGCGCAGGAGAAGCTCGGGCTCTCGGGCGCCGCTGACATCGTGGAGAAGGGCGTGGATGTCTTCAACGAGACCTGCCGGTCCATGGTCATGACCTATGTGGAGGAGTGGCGCAAGACCGTCACCCGCATGGGCCGCTGGGTGGACTTCGAAAACGACTACAAAACGATGGATATCTCCTTCATGGAAACCATCTGGTGGGTGTTCAAGCAGCTCTGGGAGCAGGGACGCGTCTATCAGTCGCATCGCATCATGCCCTACTCCTGGAAGCTCAACACCCCCCTGTCCAACTTCGAGGCCGGCAGCAACTATCAGGATGTGCAGGACCCCTCCGTCACCGTTCGAGTCAAACTGGACAAAGGCCCCGCCGGTCTTGAGGTCGGCGAGACCCCAGCCTATGCCCTGATCTGGACCACGACCCCCTGGACGCTCTACGGCAACCTGGCCATCTGCGCCGGCCCCGACATCGACTATGTTGCGGTGAAGGACACCACGGAAGGCACCGTCTATCTCCTGTCGGAGGCCCGCCTCCCGGCCTATTACAAAAAGCCAGAGCAGTATGAAATCCTCGGCCGCTGGAAGGGCTCCGATCTGCTCGGCTTGACGTATGAACCCATCTTCCCGAACTTTGCCGGCACCGAGAACTGTTTCCAAGTGCTCAATGACGGCTTTGTCACCACCGAAGATGGCACCGGCTTTGTCCATTGCGCCCCGGCCTTCGGCGAGGACGACTTCCGCGTCTGCAAGGCCGCCGGCATCCCGCTCCTCGAATACCTGGACGATGTCTGCGCCTTCACCAAGACCGTCCCGGAATATCACGGCATCTTCTGCAAGGACGCCGACAAGAAAATCATCCGCGCCCTCAAGGACAGCGGGCAGCTTGTGCACCAGTCCACGCTAGTCCATTCCTATCCCTTCTGTCCGCGCACCGACACCCCCCTGATCTATCGCGCCATCGATGCGTGGTATGTCCGCGTCGAAGATCTGCACGACAAGCTGTCGGCCAACAACGCCGACGTGCACTGGGTGCCGACGGCCATCGGCGAGAAGCGCTTCGGCAACTGGCTCAAGGATGCCAAGGACTGGAACATCTCTCGCAACCGCTTCTGGGGTTCCTGCATCCCGGTCTGGATCTCCGAAGACCGCGAGAACATGATCTGCGTCGGCTCCATCGCTGAACTGGAGGAACTCTCCGGTCAGAAAGTCACGGACCTCCACAAACATCACGTCGACAAGATTTCGTTCGAGAAGGATGGCAAGACTTACCACCGCACCCCCGAGGTGCTCGACTGCTGGTTCGAGTCCGGCTCCATGCCCTACGCCCAGCAGCACTATCCCTTCGAGCGGAAAGATGAGCTGGCGAAATTCTTCCCGGCCGACTTCATCGCCGAAGGGCTCGATCAGACCCGCGGCTGGTTCTATACCCTGATGCTGCTTGGCACCGCCCTCTTTGATCAGTCGCCCTATAAGAATGTCATCGTCAATGGCCTCGTGCTCGCTGAAGACGGCCGCAAAATGTCCAAGCGCCTGAAGAACTATCCCGACCCGATGAAGGTCCTCGACACCCATGGTGCCGATGCCCTGCGGCTCTACATGATCAACTCGCCCATCGTCCGCGCGGAAGACCTGTGCTTCTCCGAGGCCGGCGTGGTGAATTCCCTTCGCCATCTCCTCCTGCCCTGGTGGAACGCCTACTCCTTCTTTGTTACCTATGCCAACATCGATGGCTGGACACCGAGTGATGAGGCAACCGCTTCCCCGCATCTGCTCGATCGCTGGATTCTTTCCACGCTCGACCATCTCACGGCCGATGTCGTCGCATCGATGGATGCTTACGACCTGCAGCAGGCCGTCCGCCCGCTCGTCCAGTTCCTCGACGACCTCACCAACTGGTATATCCGCCGCTCGCGCCGACGCTTCTGGAAGAGCGAGGACGATGCCGACAAGATGCACGCCTATCAGACCCTTCATACGGTTCTGTTGCAGCTCTGCCAGATTGCAGCCCCCTTCACGCCGTTTATCTCCGAAGAGATCTATCGCAACCTGCGCACGGACGGAATGCCCGAATCCGTGCACCTGTGCGACTACCCCCTCCCCGGCGCTCTCGCCCGAGACGAAGCCCTGGAGGCCCAGATGGCGCAGGTCCAGGAAGTCGTCGGGCTGGCCCGTCAGCTCCGCTCCGACTTCAACCTCAAGGTGCGCCAGCCGCTGGCGGCCCTCCATGTGGTTTGCCGCAACGAAGCGGTCCTCGATCTTATCCGGCCGCTGCAGGACATCGTCGCCGATGAACTCAACGTCAAGGAAGTGCGCTTCGGGAGCGATGAATCCAAACTGGCCGAACTGTCGGCCAAGGCCAACTTCAAAACCCTCGGCTCGCGTCTCGGCAAACAGATGAAAAACGCGGTCGCCGCCATCTCGCAGTTTGGTTCAGAAGAACTCTCCACGCTGCTCGGTGGCGGACAGGTCACCATCGAACTCGACGGACAGCCCGTTGTGCTCGACCCCGCCGATGTCCTTGTCCAGCGCACGCCGAAGGACGGCCTTGCCGTGGCCTCCAGCGAGGTCCTGGTGGTCGCGCTCAAAACCGAACTCAGCCCCGAGTTGGTGCAGGAAGGCCTCGCCCGGGAACTGGTGAACCGGATTCAGAATCTACGCAAAACCAGCGAGCTGGATGTGGCCGACCGGATCACGCTGAAGATTCTGGCGGATGCCGATCTGCTGGCCGCGATCGAGGCCCATCGCGACACGCTCGCCGCCGAGACCCTCGCGGTGGAGCTGACCGCGGAAGCTGGCACCGGCGAAATCGACATCAATGGCTACCTCTGCGCTATCGAACTGGCGAAATCCGAAGCCTGATCCTCCATCGAGTCTCGGGTTCGCGATCGGAATCGAAAGCTTTCTGAACGGAACCGCTGGCGGCGGTTCGGAAACTCATTCGTGCTCTAGGATCCAGTTGGCCAGATAGGGATACCGATTGGCATGCGCGGCGGTGGAAGGGGTGTTCCCATCCAGGTCCATCGCGCGGGGATCCGCCCCGTCCTGCATCAGGACCTGCGTGGCCGGCTGTTTGCCGTTGATGGCGGACTTGTGCAGCGGCGTCTGCCCCCGGTTGTTGCGGGCCATGAGGTCCGCGCCGTGCTTCAGCAGATACCGCAGCGTGCTCAATTTCCCCTTCGCGGCCGCCATATGCAACGGAGTGTCCCCGTCGATGTCCTGAGCTTCCAGATTCGCACCCGCCTGCAACAGCACATCCATGCACGCCTGTTTCCGGTACTGCACCGCCATGTGCAGCGGTGTCCAGCCCAGATCATCGACTGCCTCCAGGTCGGCCCCCTTTTCCAGCAGCAGGGCCGCACACGCGGCTTTGCCGTTCCAGACCGCCAGATGCAGCGCCGTGTCTCCGTTCCGTTCCCGCTGGTTCGCCTCCGCGCCGTTGTCCAGCAGCAGCGTCACCGTTTCCTGCTGGCCGTTGAAGGCCGCCCAGTGCAGCGGGGTCCATTCCTCAAATGCATCGCGGACATTGACCCAGGCCCCGTGCTTCAGCAGTTCGGCCGCCGCCTCCACATGGCCGGCGCCCGCCGCCATATAGAGTGGCGTCACGCTGTTCTTGTCCCGGCAGTTCACCGTCGCCCGCTGTTCGCATAAGGTCTTTACCACATCCGCATGCCCCCAGCGGGCCGCCAGATGCAAGGGCGTCCGCTGCGTCGAATCCCGGGGCGAGAGCAGCGCCCCGCGCTGCAGCAGCAGATCCACCACTTCCCGCTGGCCGTTCTTCGCCGCCGTATGCAGCGGCCTCGATCCCAGCGCATCTTCTGCCCCAATGTCCGCGCCCTGCTCCAGCAGCAGCACCACCGCATCCCGATGTCCCATCGCCGCCGCCAGATGCAGCGGCGTCGCCAGCCAGAAATCTTCTTTTTCGTCCACATCCGCCCCATCGATCAGTAATTGCCGGATGGCCACCATGTCCCCCGCCTTCGCGGCCGCATGCAGCGGATACCGGTCTGCCGCCCGGACCGCGGTTGGACTCCACAGAAGTCCTGTCAGTATCCAGGTCAGACCCGCCCCGATAATCCATTTTGAGAGGTACGCACGCATTGACTTTGTTCACCCATCCTACTGCTTCTGACTCAGTTATCAAAACGCCAGCATCACTAATATCTACTATACCCCCCTCCCCCTGAATAATTAATATTGTGTTAAGCACTCTCTAAACCTGCTTTCCAACTATTATCCAGTGGGATAGTTGACAAAGCCTTGGCGGCACCCTATCTTCATAGCGACAAGTTGATAGTTCAACCGAGTCGGGTTGCAGTTTCCTCCTTAATTGCAGCTCGGCTCATTTTTTGCCCCAAGACCCTTTTCAACGGCAAAACTGGCCAAAAACACAAAAACGAGGTTTATAAACGGCCCCATAATCCATTTTCAGCCTCAAAACAGCCGATTTCCTCTCAGCGAGTCGCCTATTCTTCAAAATCGCTTGAGAGATGGGGGCTGCAGATTTATCGAATCTGCCGGGCAGGTGGATCTGAGCTGAGCCACACGCATCCTGTGTGTGCCCATCGCAGACTCCTCATGCCCTTCAGCGGCGGGATTCCACCGCAATGCTCCCAGCCTTAATCTGCTCAATTGCCACTCCGTTCGGAATCCTCACTCGTTCGTCCCGCGTTGCGGGCCGCTATTGATTTCGCGTTCTTTCTGCGTCCTGCTGGTGCGGGACTTGAACTTGGCAGTTGCCGCACCACTCGCTGCGCTCAATCGCTCGCCATGCTATGCATGACGCTATAGAACTCGCTTCCGCCTTTCGGCTGCGCCTCTGGCTCTGAACTCGTCTATTACCTATTGGCGGACAAACTCTTTTCGTATTCAATCTGTGTCCATCTGTGAAATCGGCGGACAAATCCCCCATTTTTAAGTATTAATTATCCCTATCTCCAGTGAACCAGTTGACAAACGCTTGTCGACACCATATTGTCTGTTCAACAAAATCAACCGATGGAACAGGATTCCATCAGAAAAGGAACCCCATGAACCTCAAACTTAAAATCACCCTTCTCTCCCTGATCGTGGCCGCCGGGCTCACTTCCTTTGCCGCCGCCGACTGTGGTGCCGACCACTCGGCTGATACCCTGAAAGACAAAGTAACCGCCAAGGTGGAAGCCAAAGCCGACGAAGTCAAAGCCGACTGCAAGGCCAAGCTGGCAGAAGGCTGCGACGCTGAGAAGAAAGCCGGTTGTGCGCTGAAAAAGAATACCGACTGTGGCCCCGCCACCAAAGTCACTGAACCCATCGAATAGATCCGCCCCCCACATCTAACCCCTATACCCCTGGCCGGGCCGCGGCACCCCCCCTCCTTATTCGCGGTTCGGCCTTTTTGTGCCCAGACACCAGCCTTCCCCCTCGGCGACCAGAATCGGGTTCTTTTTGATGCGAAACAGCATGCCCCTGATATGGACGATAAGTCCACGGGCGATGAGTCTAGTCCGTCCCTCTCAGGCCTATATGCGGAAGCAAAATGGACTGAAAAGGACTTTTGTGTGTCACTTTCATTGGCACATAGGGGGGGGGGCTGAAAAGGCAAAAAATGGATCAAAAAGGCCCTGTCATTTCATTTTTGGCTTATTGGGGGGCGTTTGGAGGCCGTTTGGGCCTCTTTTGAGGTGTTTGGGGGCGGAGGGCGCTATTTGACGGTGAAGGTCCGGAGGGGGCTTTCCTGCTGGGCTACGCCATCCACCCGGACGTAGATCTTCCAAGTATAGGTGCCGGCCGGGAATTTCCAGAAACGGGGCGTGGTGGGATAGAAGGCGGTGACGGAGTAGCCTGGAGCCCCCGCCTCTTTCCAGTCGATATTGTATTTGTCCGCGCCGGGCACGTCTGTCCATTCGAAGTTCACCGTTACCTCTGTCGCCGGCGGGAAGAGCAGAAACTCTTGTCCATTTACCGGCGAAATCTGCTCCGGGGCCGGTAAGAGCAGAGAAAGTGGAGAGGGAACAAAAACCAGATTGGTGACGTAGGAGATGCCGCCGCTGCTGTTGGTGGTCGCCACGATGTTCGTCACGATGCTGCCTTCGCCCGAGGTGTCCGTTCCGGTAGAGGTGGTTACCCCCGCTTCAACGGTGGCTGCCGCGTCGTCCCCGCCGCTGTCATCGCTTCCGCAACCGAGCATCAGCCCGAGGGTGAGTACGAGAAGGCAGGTGATTCCGACGGCATTGACTGGGGCGGTTGTTTTCATATCCATTCTTTCGTTCTGTTCCCGGGCGTGTTGCAGTTCCCACTGTGGAGACTATCCAGTCTGTTGCCTTCGGCCTATTCCCAGTTCAGGAGAGTATTGGTGTAGTAGGTAGCGGTTTCGCACCGGAGATACATGGGGGCGACGTTGGGCACCACAAACTGCTGCAGTTCCTTGACGCCATTCGCGGCGATCTCGAGGGTCTTGCTGCCGGCAACCGCGCGGAATTCCGCCTGGCAGGGGGCGGTTTCGACGCTAATCGCCTCTTCAGTGATGTTGCTGACCGAAAAGCGGACCCAGTATTTCTGGTCCTTAAGCGTCTGGGTTTCGATGGCATAGAGCTCGAAGGAGGCCGGGCCGTTGGGCTTCTCTTCCACGGGCCCCTTCTGCGCGGCGATCTTCTTGGCGGTGGTTTCCCGTCCGTATTTCCAGGCGGTCTCGGGATCATAGCCGTACTTTTCGCACATTTCTTCCGAGAGTGCTGGGAAACCCAGTTTGGTGGTCCCCCCGTCGTGGCGGAAGGTCAGGCCGTCGGGCTCTTCCAGAATGATCTCGGTGTTGCGGAAGACTACGCCGTAGGTGGTGACGATATCGTCGGCATCCGGCGGCACGTCCGGCACCACCTTCATCTGCCGGACCCTCTCCTGCATGGCCGCGGGGAGCGTCGAGAAATAGATGGTGGACAGACCCCGGTCGTGGGTGATGTCGAAGCGGGTCTCTTCCACTTTCTTGATAATGACATTCCGGTAGATCTGGCCGGACACGGTTTCCAGATCGGCAGGGCCCGCGGGCGCCAGCTTGGCCCGGGACATCCGGTGCATGGAAATGGGGATCATGGACAGCGCCTTGTAGTGGCCGCGCAGTTCGGGATTGATTTCCGAAAACAGCACATTGGTGCGCCCCCCCTCGTGCAGGACAACATAGCCGTCCTGATCGTACTGCTGCACGCTGAAGTTGGTATAGGTCTGACCGGTCAGCGTGGTCATGTTGTCACCCCGGACCGCGCCGGTACAGACCACCGAGAGACACAGCATTGCAATAAAGTTTTTCATGATCGCCCTTTCATTGCCTGAATCGTACGGGAATGGATGAGAGTTAACAATTAAGAATTAAGAATGGTGTGAACCACGGATGAACACGGATAGGGATAGAAGAGAATTAGGAATTAAGAATTAGGATTAAGTGGGAAGCCTTTGTCCACAGATTTTGCAGATTAACGCAGATTAATAATGGGGGCATTGCGGCGGAACCCCGCCGCTGAAGGGCATGAGGATCTGAGCTGAGCCCCACACAGGATGCGTGTAGTCATCGCAGACTCCACCTGCCCGGCATATTCGATGAATCTGCAGCCACCAAAAATAATATCACTCTTGTTGATTCGGTCAGAAGTTGGATCCTTTTCGCGCTATTCGCGTGATTCGTAGTAGCTGAATTTCAGTTATCCAGTCCATCCCGTTGATCCTGTCAAAAGTTCTTTCTCTGTGAATTCATCCGCCCCTCTCCTCCCCGCGGTTGCATTCCGTCTATTCCAGAGTAGG
>CAZGMQ010000054.1:0-22130 GCA_964526745.1 uncultured Verrucomicrobiota bacterium | reverse complement strand
GGTGGTGTGGAAGGGTCACGGGGTGCAACTCCCCGTGACCCCATCCGATCAATCGTCCCGCCTTCGCGCGCCTTGGACTCGGCAGTTGACACTCTGGTCGCTTTGCTCCATGCCTTCGGCCCTGCCTGTGGCTGGGTGAACTTGGCAAGCCCGCGTTCGTCACGCTTTGTGTGACGCTATAGAACTCGCTTCCGCCTTTTGGCTGCGCCTCTGGCTCTGAAGTTGCCGCTCCACTCGCTACGCTCAATCGCTCGCCATGCAAGGCCTGGCGCTATAGACTTCGCGTTCGCCCATCGTCTTCAACTCGGGCTCGGCACTCAGCTGTTGTCTATTATCTATTTGTGTGAGGGTGGCTGTTCATGCGGCGGACAAGTCAGGGGGCGCGGTGGATGCGGTAGAAGGCCTTGTTGGTTTCGGCGGACATATTCCACAGCACAGGAAGGCCAATGTTCGTCCAGCTACCAGCAGTGAGGTCGTCGCAGATGGCGGGCTGCAGCACAAGGTCGACCTGCTGATTGGTGGTGACCGGTTCCATGAAGCAGTCGAAGGCGAGATCGCCGATGCTGTTGCTGGTGTAGAGCTCGTAGGTTAGCGGGTGGTCCAGGATGGCGCCGTAGGTCTGGGTGTCATCGTGAAGCGGATCGGCTCCGGTCAGGGCTTCGGCGCCGTCGCTGTATTGATCGCCGTCGGTATCGGCGTTGGTGGGACAGGTGCTGAATACATATTCCTGCCAGGTGGGTAGGCCGTCGCTATCCGGATCGGCGGCGGCGGCGGCATCAAAGTCGGTGGTCCAGCCGTACTGGGCGAGCCACCACAGGGGCGTATTGCTGAGGGCGGTCAGAGCGGAGATCTGGATGTCGAGGACGGCATCGGCCTGAAGGTCGGTCCAGGTGAAGCTGTCGACGCCGGAGAGCCCGGAGGAGGTTCCGTTGGTGAGGATGTCGGAGACCGCCCAGTAGGTTTCGCAGGCGATATCAACGGTTACGCTGGCTCCGCGGTTAGTGCTGAAAGACCCGGCCGGGTCGATAGAGCCGTGGGCGGACACGCTGGCGGTGAGAATGACCTGGTCGGTATCGGCCTGGAACAGGAGGTCGACGGTGCTGGGGGCGGTGTCTTCAAAGAGAAGGCTGATGTAATAGCGGCCGGTGTCGGGAGGGGTCCAGGTGAGCACGCTGGACTGGGTGCTGGCGCCGAGGGAATGACCGTCCCCATCGGTAATCATGAAGAGGCCGGAGGCGGAGTCGCTGAAGGCAAAGGTGTACTGCTTGTACTGCTCGGCATCAAACGCGAACCAGGTCATCGACTCGGTGCTGGTGACCACGCTGTTGCTGGAGGCATCGGACAGGACGGGAATGGTGTCGGTATTCTGCCATTCATAGTTGGTGGCGCGGAAGCGGCGGCCGTCGTCCAGGATGTCGATACCGCAGGGGAGGGTGTAGCCGCAGCCCTGCACCAGCGCCAGGGTGTCGCTCTGGGCTTCAAGGACATAGTCGCTGGTCACATCGAACCCTTTGTCGGCCTGACCGAGAAAGATGTTGGGGAGGGTCAGCATGAGCATCCCGTTTGTGGCCCAGAAGCGGCCGGCCACGAGGCCTTCGTGAGTCCGGTTGTATTCGATATCGGCCAGGGAGGCAATGAGCCAGGTGGTGTCGAGGCGGTTGCTCCAGGCGGGGAGGATTTCGGCGGGCGGGGTGCAGCGCATGCCGGTGACGGTGGTGTCGAGGTAGTTGCCGGTGGGCTGTTTCAGCAGGGAGAAGGTGCAGCCCTGCTCATTGGTGAAGCCCAGCAGAAAGGCGGGGCTGTTGGAGGCCGCCCACCAACCGTCGTCGCGGAGGTAGAGGTCCGCCCCGCTATAGATCAGGCAGTTGTCGCCGGCGGCGATGTCCGTGTAGGAGCCGTTGACATAATAGCCTGCGAGGCTGTCCGCCAGAGCCTGCGAGCTGCCGCCGGCAAACGGGGAGACCGGCAGGGTGGCGACGGGCGGGGCGAGACCGGTCTTTTCTTCCACGGCGGCCTGCAGCATCGTGTTGCCGACGGAGGTGGCGACATCCGACTGCGGTGTGTTGAGAGCGACGAAGACTCCGAGCTGGTGATTGGTGGCGATGGCGCCATAAACGCCGTAGGTGACAATGGCGCCGAATTTGGAGCAGCCGCCGCCGGCATATTCCAGCTCCGGCAGGACAGCGCTGTCCCAGCCGAGACCGGTGGCCAGTGATTTGTTGCCGACGGCCAGACCGATGTTCGTGGTCTGGTTGCAGAGCATGGCGGCGACACTTTCGGGAGTGAGCACGCGGCTGACAGTGCCGCTGCCTTCCTGCATGATCATGCGCAGGAACTGCGCCATGTCGTTGGCGCAGGACAGGGCCCCGCCGGTGCCGAGGCAGTTCATGTATTCACGGGCAGATCGGTCGTGGGCGTAATCGTAGGACGTGGCTAGATCCCCGGTGTCGGCAAGAGCATCCATGTCGAACCCGCTGCGGGTCATCGCCAGGGGCGAGAAGAGATGGTTCTGGATATACTCGCTGTAGGTCAGCCCCTCTGTATTGTGCAGCGTGATGAGGTATTCCGCGAACTGGAAGCCGTTGTTGTTGTAGCACACCAGCAGATCCGGCGGCAGACAGCCGTAATCGGTGGAGGCGCTTTCAATGTTGGGCATCAGAAAATCGGGATCATCTTCGAAGGTCTCGGAGTAGGGGGTGTAGGCATTCTGGATGCCCGACAGATGGCAGAGCATGGCACGAACCGTGACCGGATTATTCGTGTAGTCAATGGGGGGCGCGCTGTGGTCCGGCCGCGGCACCGGTGCGAAACCGGACATGTAGTCGGCGACGGGCCGATCCAGTTCAAGGTGCCCCTGCTCCTGTTCGCGCAGCGTGCCGATGGCGGCAAAGAGTTTGGACAGCGAGGCCAGGCGATAGATGGTGTCGCCGGTGGCGGGGACGCCTTCCTCGCGGTCTGCCCAGCCGAAGCCCTGGGACCAGATGATGCCGTCGGAATCGGTGAGCACCAGACTCAGACCGACCACTTCGTTGCTGGCGACATATCCGCTGACCAAGTTGCTGATGGCGGCAATCGTGTTGGTGTAGGCGCCTTCACGCTGGCTGTTGCCAGCCGCATGGGCGGGGATGGCCGTAAGGTTTAGCATCAGGCCGAAGAGAAGAGTACAGCCGGTGATGCGGAGGCGGAAGGGTGTCAGGGAGGCGGGGCAGAATGTGATCATGAGAATCCTTTCAGTGGGCTGAAATTCGGGCGGCTAGTGGCTGTCTTCAGGACGGTTCACCCAGGCGTCGCACCGCTGTCCGACGTTGTGGACGAGGTTGCTGTAGAAGAAAGCGTAGTCGTAGCGGTGATACACCTCGACCCCCATGTTCATGTTCAGGTCGTCGATCAGTGCGGGTGTGGGCACCTGCAGGCCGCCGTCTGCATTGATCCGGGCCGATGTGAAAAAGGGGATGGTGGTGACCGAGCCGCTGGTCAGCTCGATGACGGCGCAGCGGTCCAGTGAGGCCGGGGCTTCGTTGGTGGCATCGGTCCAGGTCAGCGGGTTCACGCAGTTCGCGCCGGCGCGCAGCGTCGGGGAGTGACCGCCCTGACCGATGGTGTTCCAGGTGATTAGCCCACCCAACTGATCGGGGGTGACGGCCAGAGGTAGGTCAAAGGCGGTCAGGTCGTCATCGGTGAAGGTCCAGCCGGGCAGATAGGCGCATACCAGCTGCTCTTTTGGAATGAGATCCCGATACCGGCTGAAGAATCCATGCATCATATCGGAGCCCTGGCTGTGAGCGGCCAGAAAGAAGGGTCGGCCGTTGTTGAGAAAGGTCATGTAGTACACGAATGCATCGTGGACATCCTGAAGCGCGAGGTCGAAATAGGGCTTTTCTTCTTCATCGGACATGCCGAGCGCCGCGATGGACATCTGCCGGTAGCGAGGCGCATAGATATTGCACCGTTCCTTGAACACAGACACCTGACTGACGGTGGTGGCGTCGGTGGTCTGACGGATACCCGGATCGTCGAGCGACTGATTCATCCCCATGTTGGTGGTGCCATAGGTGGTGGGATGCACAAAGAACACATCAAACGGCTTGTCGGCGATGTCCGTTTGCAGGCTCCAGTCGGCCGCAGAGGCATAGTCCGGCGCGCGGTGTTGGATGGGAGAGGAGGCATCGGAAAAGGCCGTCAGCCCCAAAGAACCCACCAGAAAAAGGCCCAACCATACTATGCGTAATGCCATCATAGATAACTCCTTACCAGCTAAAATAATTAAAATATACCTAACTACTTTCTGAATGTAGTGTATTAACATAATCCTAACACGTCAACAAGAAATTGGGGTAGGTAGGGAGGAGACAATTAAGAGTTAAGAATTGTAAATGGTGTGAACCACGGATGAACACGGATGGGGAACGGCAAGATTCTGCCAGTTGATCCAAGTGGGAACTCAGGACAGGGTTTCAAGCGAATATTTCAATCTGTCCCTTCGTGAGTTCCCACTCCGTTCGCTTGGCTCACTCGTTAGCCACGCGTTGCGTGGCTTTATAGAATTCGAGTGTTCACCATGCGTTCCACAAGAACTCGGACTCGGCAGTTGACACTCTGGTCGCTTTGCTCCCGCGTTCGCCACGCTTTGCGTGACGCTATAGAACTCGCTTCCGCCTTTCGGCTGTGCCTCTGGCTCTGAAGTTGCCGCTCCACTCGTTGCGCTCACTCGCTCGCCATGCAAGGCCTGGCGCTATAGACTTCGCGTTCGCCCATCGTCTTCAACTCGGGCTCGGCACTCAGCTGTTGTCTATTATCTATTGGCGTGAGAAACGGCTGTTCATTCTGCTCACCGATAGGTGACGGGGTGGATCTCGGGACTGGGGCCTTTGTAGCGGCGGTATTTTTCGTCGTCGATGCTGACCTGGCCGATGAGGACGGCGTCCTTCGGGCAGAGGTTGTAGCATTTGACGCAGAGGATACATTTGTCGCCGAAGACCTTTTTGCCGTCTTCGTCTTTCGTAATATTTCCAGTGGGGCACATCTTGATGCAGAGGTCGCAGTGGACGCATTTGTCCTCGGCGATGGAAAAGTGGGATTTGTAGGCGCCGCCCATCCAGTAAGTCTTGCGCTGCATGCCACCCATCATCTTTTCAAAGAAGGCTTTGCCATCGTCTTTCCGCTCGCCGGCGAGAATGGCCTCAACGGATTTCTCCAGTCCGACGAGTGCCGCGGCGATGATCTGGTCGCGCTCCTCCTTCAACGGAACGCGCTTCCATTTGTTTTCGGGTTCGTAGGGGAGATTGAAGTTGGTGGGCATGATGAAGTGCTGGGTGTATTGCACATCATAGCCCTTGCTTTCTAGGACCTGTTTGAAGAAGTGGCCGGTATCGCCGTTGAGCGCACAGCAGTTACCCAGCAGGAAGACTTTCTTGCCGTTGCCCGCAGGCATTTTTTCGCGGTAGGCCACCATGGGGTCGGGCGGATTGGAGCCCCAGACCGGATAGAAGAAGCCGAGCAGGTCGCAGGGGTCCTTAGAAAAGGCGTCCTGGTCCTTGATGATTTCATAGAGGTGGACCTCATGGCCGGCTTTCTCCATGAGTGACTGGGTCTTGGTGCAGAGGAACAGGGTGTTTCCGGTCGAGGTGAAATAGGCGATGTTGATGCGCATAACAGGGTCCCTTTCGCGTGGTTCAAGTTCATTCATTCAGTTGTCCGCGAACAGGAGCAGAATATCAGAAGTACACGGGCAGGGCAATCGCGAAGCGCTATTGATCGAATCGGCGGGATAGCGGATTTCACTCGGGCAGGCCAGACTGAAACGGGGCCCGTGCGCCCGGCATCCTTACGGGACGGAGGGGTTGTTGGAAGACGGCTTGGGATAATACTTTTTCAAGCACTTTTCGCAGATGCCATGGCTGAATTTCGCATCGGAGTGTTCCGTAATATACGTTTCGAGTTCGGCCCAGAGCCCCTTGTCATCTCGAATGCCTTTGCAGTGCATACAGATGGGGATGATCCCCTGCAGGGTCTTGATTTGATCGTGGGCCTCCTTCAGCTGATCGATGGTTTTCTGTCGCTCCGAGATTTCCCATTTCAACGCGTGATTCAACGTATAAAACCGAGCGACCAAGAAAAAACCGAGCGCGGCAACGACGACCGCGCCAAACAGGCTGAAATACAGCCATCCGAGGTTCTGCGATGGATTTCGATTATAGATAAAGCCATCCAGAGTGAACTCCTGGGGGATGAGCTTCATCTGTTTGAACATGTCTGCGATGGAACGCCATCGACCGGGATTCATATATCCCAGTTCGATGACATCCGGCATGATCAGCCGCTCAGACATCCTGGCTTCAAACTGCAAATGCTCCCGCGAGTGTCTTGTGGAGTATTGGGACAAGATCAAGTCAATGATTTCGTCGGGATGGGCCAGGGCATACTCCCAGCCTTTCAGCGAGGCCTCTACAAACGCCGCCACCCGAGCCGGGTGCTCCTCCAGCTGTTGTTCACTCGTAAACAGAATGTCCCCATAGAAATCAATGCCCACAGCCCGGGGGGTGAAGGTGCTGTATTCAATTCCGCTTTCCAGCAATTGGAACGGCTCGTCGGTTGAATAGGCGGATATGGCATCCACATCGCCGGAAAGGAGGCGGCTGATGTCGTACTCGTGCGGGGACAGAATGAGTTTCTCTGCCGGAATGCCTTCCGATTCCAGATAGCCCAGGAGTTCGTCTGAATGGGCTTCCAGCATGACCCGTTTCCCCTGCAGGTCATGGATGTTTTCGATCCCGTTGCGCTTGGGCGCCAGGATGATGGTTGGAGAGTGCTGGAAAATGCATGCCAACGCCACTACGGGCTCTCCCTGGGCCCGCAGCGAAACCAAATCGGACATCGCAATCCCAAAATCCGCATTCCCATTGAGGACTTGCTTGGTGGATTCGGCCTCGGGATTGCCCTCGATGAGGGTCACATCCAGACCGGCCTCCCGATAATAGCCTTGCTCCAGCGCGGCGTAATAGCCGGCGAACTGAAACTGATGTTTCCACTTCAACTGAAGGGTGACGAGGTCCAGAGGGGGAGAGACCGGCGGCGGGGTTTGATCACAGAATCCGTGCAGAACCGTGAGGGACAAGGCCAATAGAATGAGTCGCCACAGTTGAGAGGAAGGATTCATCTTGAAGACCGTATCCTGAAATGATCGCACCTACAACGAAGAATCGAATGCTTATTCGGCCTTGGCTTTCGGTGTGAGGACAATCTGGAGGGCCTGATAGAGCTGCTGCTGGCCTTCGGCGTTGAAGAGGAGGGCCTGATTCTTCGGCTGCGACATGGCTCTGGCGATCTGGGCCAGAATCTGCACGTGAAGGTCTTCGGCGCCGGCGGCGCTGGCCAGGAAGAAGACAGAGTGGACCGGGCCGGCGTCGGGCGCATCCCAGTCGATTCCTTCCACGGAGTAGCCGAAAGCCAGCACGGGGGTCCCCAGATGTTCCAGACGCACGTGGGGAATGGCGATGCCTTCGCCCAGCGCGGTGCCGAATTCGGTTTCGCGGGCGAGCGCCAGGGCGGTGATCTCGTCGACGGTGGCGGCATGGGAGACGGAGGCGATGGTTTCGGCCAACACGCGGATTGCCGCATCGCGGCCATCTTCGGGCAGATCGGGCACCACAGTGTCTTCGCTCAGGAACTTCAGTGACGAGACCCGGCGGCGGCGGGCCATGGCATGGGCCATCCAGGGGCCCATGACGATGGAGGAAATGACCGCGCTGAAGACGATGGCCACAAAGATGGGGGCCTTGATGAGGCCGGTTTCCAGCGCGAGCAGAGCGACGACGATTTCCATCATGCCGCCTGGGGTATGCGTGATGGACATCAGGTGGCGGTTCACCTTCGGCACACCTGTAATCGTGACCCCGATCCAGGTGCCGAGATAGCGCCCGCCAATCCCGATGGCGCTGATGAGTACCACCAGCCCGAGGTTGAAGTTGTTCACGAAATCAATCTTCAGGCCGATGTTGGCAAAGAACAGGGGGACAAAGATGGAGTAGACCATCTGCGAAATGACGCGGCGGGTATCTTCGGACAGGCTCTTGGCTTCACCGACCACGATGCCAGCGAGGAAGAATCCGAAGAGGGCATGAATACCCAGCTTCTGGGTGATGGAGCCGAACAGCAGGCCCAGCAGCACAGTGACGGTCAGCGAAGAGGCCGGCTCCGGGAACTGCCGTGCTTTCATCGAGTTGAACAGGCTGGAGGACATTTTCCGTCCCACGGTCAGGACCAAAACGGTGAATCCGACCGTTCCGGCAAAGACGATAAGGATGGGGGCGATGGTGACGGTGCTGCTGGTGAAGATCCCCAGGATGATGGCAAAGAGGACCCAGCCGATAATGTCGTTCACGGCCAGCGCGGACATCGCCAGGAAGCCGAGGTCGGTTTTCAGCAGCTTCATGTCATGCAGGCAGCGCGCGGCGACGGGCATCGCGCTGATGGCCATGACCGTAGCCATGAACAGGGAGAAGATGACGCGGCGGCTGGGATCGACAAGATACGTATCGGGAATGAAGAAGACGGCAACAAACGCGATGGTCATCGGTGTGATGATGTCGGTGACCGCAATCCCCAGGGCTTTGCCGCGCTGGCGCCAGGCAATGGAGAAATCGATTTCGAGGCCGGTATCGAGCAGCAGGAACAGCACGCCCAGCCAGGCAATGGTTTCGAGCATGTACTGCTGAATGGCATCGACGGGGAATAGGGAGGCCTCCACGCCGGGCAGAAAGCGGCCGAGAAGGGTGGGCCCCAGCACAATACCGACGAGCAATTCAGCGGTTAGCGGCGGCTGTTTCCAGCGTCGAAAGACTTCCCCAAGCCCGCGTGCACACAGCAGCAGAATGAACACCTGCACCAAGAACAGGAAAATATGGCTTTCGTCCAGATAGTGCATCGCCCGGAAAATCCTTCCTTTCAGGCCACAGTATAGGGACTTGCGTTGTTCGACGCAAGTGCCGGAAGCACAAAAAAAGAGCGGCGCCGCAGCGCCGCTCCCGTAGACGAAACCGAGGCTATTTCAGCACAGCGCCGATCTCGGATCCGCTGACGAGGCGCTGATAGCGCGAAAGCCAGCCGGTCTTAGCCTTGAATTTGAATGGCTTCTGTTTGGCGGCACGTGCCTTGAGCTCCGCGGCGGAGACCTTCAGTTGCACCGTGCCGGCCGGGATGTTGATGGCGATGACATCGTTGTTCTTCACCAGACCGATCGGACCGCCGTCGGCGGCTTCCGGTGCGACATGCCCAATGGCAGAGCCGCGCGTGGCGCCGCTGAATCGGCCATCCGTGATGAGGGCGACCTTCTTGTCCAGGCCCATGCCTGCGAGGGCAGAGGTCGGAGACAGCATTTCACGCATGCCGGGTCCGCCCTTGGGCCCTTCGTAGCGGATGACGACGATGTGGCCGGCCTTGATCTTGCTATCAAAGATGGCGGCAATGGCCAGCTCTTCGCTATCAAAGACGCGGGCTTTGTAGCTGTTGACCAGCATTTCCGGGGCGACTGCTGAGCGCTTCACCACGCAGCCCTTGGGGGCGATGTTGCCCTTGAGAATGGCAATGCCGCCGGTCGGGCTGTAGGCATTCTTGACCGTGCGCAGTACATCAGGATTCCGGTTGGAAACGCCTTTCAGATTCTTCGCGACGCTCTGGCAGGTGACGGTCTGGAGTTTGGTGTTCAGCAGACCGGCTTTGGCCAGTTCTTTCATCACGGCCTGGATGCCGCCGGCCATATGCAGGTCCTGAATGTGGTCCGGACCGGCCGGGTTGAGGCGGCAGAGATTCGGCGTGATGGCGCTGACCTTGTTGATGCGCTCGAGGGGCATCGGGACGCCTGCTTCATAGGCGATGGCGCACAGATGCAGCACGCTGTTGGTGGAGCAACCGAGGGCCATATCGACGCGGAGCGCGTTCGCGAAGGCTTCGGTCGTCATGATGTCGCGGGGACACAGGTTCTTTTCGAGCACTTTCATGACCTGCATGCCGGCGGTCTTGGCCAGATGGGTGCGGGCGGCGGCAATTGCGGGGATGGTGCCGTTGCCGGGCAGGCCCATGCCGATGGCTTCGGTCAGACAGTTCATGCTGTTGGCGGTGAACATGCCGGAGCAGGAGCCGCAGCCGGGGCAGGCGGTCTCTTCGTAGTCGGTCAGTTCTTTGTTGGTGATCTTGCCGGCTTTGCGGGCGCCCACGGCCTCGAACACATTGGAGAGGCTGAGGTGGCGGCCATCCAATTCGCCGGCGAGCATCGGCCCGCCGCTGACAAACACGGTGGGGATGTTGACGCGCGCGGCGGCCATGAGCATGCCGGGCACGATCTTGTCGCAGTTGGGGATCATGACCATCGCATCGAAGCAGTGGGCCATGGCCAGAGTTTCAACGGAGTCGGCGATCAGCTCGCGGCTGGGCAGGGAGTAGCGCATGCCGGGGTGGCCCATGGCGATGCCGTCGCACACGCCGATGGCGGGCACAAGCACGGGAGTGCCGCCGGCCATGCGGACGCCGGCTTTGACGGCTTCGGCGATCTTGTCCAGATGGATGTGACCGGGAATGATTTCATTGAAGGAGGACACCACGCCGATGAGGGGGCGCTTCATTTCTTCGGCCGTCATGCCGAGTGCGTAGAAGAGAGAGCGGTGTGGGGCGCGTTCGGGGCCCTTGAATACCATGTCGCTGGGTCGTTTCCTGGATGCCATGTCATTGTCCTTTGTTCATCGGTTTCAAAGTCCAAGACTCTCTGCCAAGCCTTCCGATTTTTCAAGCGCAAACGGATGGGCAGCGCTGCTGATTCGCTGTCCGCCCCCTCCGCGCTTTCCTGCAACAATACTTGTTTGTAAACAAGTATGGCTTCGTTGACCGTATTTCCGGAGTGGTCAACGGGCGGAATTTATGCAGACTTTCTGTTGCGCCTTATGCAAAAATATTCTCCATCTCCAGATCCTGTCCATCAGCACGCGTTCGATCCGAAGTGGTGGATCCTAACGGTGACGGCGATGGGCTCCTGCATGTCCGCGCTGGATGGCAGTGTGGTGAATGTGGCGCTGCCGGTGATTCAATCTTCGACCGGGGCCACCGTATCGGCTGTGGGCTGGGTGGTCCTGATCTACCTGATCGCCGTGAGTGCCTCGGTGCTGCTGTTCGGGCGACTGGGGGATATCTACGGCAAGCGGCGGATCTATCTGTGGGGACTGTCGATCTTCATGCTCGGGTCGTTGTTCTGCGGCCTGTCCCGGACCATCGAACTGCTGATTTTCTCCCGGGCCATCCAGGGGTTCGGGTCGGCCATGCTTTTTGCGCTGGGGCCGGCGATTGTGGTGTCGACATTCCCGGCAGCCGAACGGGGACGGGCGCTCGGGATCCAGGCGACCTCGACGTATCTGGGGCTGTTTATCGGTCCGGGACTGGGCGGCCTGCTGACCCAGCACTTCGGTTGGGCCTCGATCTTTTTCATCAATCTGCCGATCGGCCTGCTGATGATGGCCATTGCGATCCGATATCTGCATCCGGCCGCTCCCGACGAGAAACAGCCGATGGACCTGGCGGGTTCCCTGCTGATGGGGGCTTCGCTGGTCTCGCTGCTGCTGGTGTTGACCCAGAGCGGGGAATGGGGATGGATGTCACCGGGGGTCTGGAGCTTCGCGGCGTTGTTTGCCGGTGCCACCTCGCTGCTGATCCATGTGGAACTGAGAAGGGACTATCCGGCGCTGGATCTCCGTCTGTTTCAGAACCGCCTGTTTTCCTTTTCTGTGCTGGCGGCCTTCGGCTGTTACTGCTGCTGGGCGTCGGTCGGGTTTCTGATGCCATTCTTCCTCCTGCATGGTGTCGGCGTGACGCCGGCCATCGCCGGCGGCGTCATGATGGCGGTGCCGCTGACGATGATGGCCACGGCCGCCCTGGGCGGCTACCTGGCTGACCGCGTGGATGTGCGGGTACCGACCACCCTGGGCCTGGTGTTGATGGCGCTGGGCATCGCGCTGCTGAGTCAGCTGAGCCTGAGCGACAGCCCCTGGCAGATAGCGGCCCGCCTGTCCGTGATCGGGGTGGGGGTCGGCCTGTTCGGTGCGGCCAACAACAGTGCGCTGATGGGCTCGGTTCCATTCAACCGGCAGGGGGTGGCCGGAGCCGTGTTGGCTGGTGCCCGGTCCATCGGCTTTGCCGTGGGGATTGCGGTGGCCAGTCTAATCTATGAAACGCTGGTCGGGGCGGCCGCCGATTCCGGATCGCCGGATCAGATTGAAACGGCGGTTCGGTTCGGCCTGCGAATCACCGTGGGGATGGCGCTGGCAGGTGCGGTCCTCAGCCTGTTCAGGGGAGCGGGGCTCAGCCGGGACCGAGCGGGTTGACAATCTTGGAGAGATAGTTCTCCAGTTCGCGTCCGTATTCGGTGTCCTTGCCGGCCAGGGTAAGCTGCTTATGCAGCATCGAGAGCCCGTTGCTTCCGACTTCGGCTTCTTCGGCCGAGGCAAAACGCCCGGCCGGATTCGGCTCCAGGAAGCGCTGTAGCAGGATCAGGAACTGGGCGTTGTGGCGCACATGATCCGGCAGAATATCATACAGGTGATTCGGCAGTTCGTTCTTGGCCTTGAGGAGTTCTTCCTCCGAGGACGAGATCTCCAGCGGGAAGAGGCGCTCCCCGCGCAGCATTTCCAGTCCGACCAGCCCGAGACTGTAGATGTCGGAGTAGGTGCGTGCCACGCGCTCTGCATGGGCTTCGGGGGCCATATAGACCGGGGTCCCGAGCAGCAGTGTGATTCGCTCGTTGACGAGCATGGCCCGGCCATAGTCGATGAGTTTCACATAGCCGAGGCGGTCGATCATGATGTTGGCGGGTTTGACATCGGAATGGATGAAGCCCATCTCATGCAGGGTCTCCAGTCCGCGCAGCACCTGCCGCAGAATATACAGCGCAATGCCGGGCTGAATCATGATCTTGCCCTTTTCCTGACGGAAGATCACATCATTGAACCGGTCCCACTCTTCGTCTGTGGAACGGGCGCGGACCTGTTCCATGTGGGATCCGTCGAGCAGCTCGCGCAGGGACAGGCCATCCACGACCTCCATCTGCAGATAGCCGATGCCGTTGCTTTCCTCATAGATTTCGGGGGCCACGAGGGAGGGGTTCTGCACCAACTGGAGTTTGGAGGTCTGCGCGGCAATACGGCCCATATCGGTCCAGTATTTCTTGGCGCTGCTGTAGATGGAGGGATCGAAGATCTTGATGGCATGACGGGTCACGCAGCCGCGCGCGCCCTGGCGCAGCCCCAGATAGACAATGCCCTGCCGTCCGCGACCGAGTTCGCGAGGGAAGCGGTAGGCGACCGGATAATAGATGGCCCGTTCCGCAAGAATGGCGCGATAATTCGCCGCCAGCTGCCGGCTGCCCACGCCGCCGGCTCCAGGCGTGCCGGGGGCCAGGTCGCGCAGAATGGAGGCATCCGTAGAGGAGTCATCCTCCAGTACCGTCGTGTCATCCAGGTTGGCTCCCGGAACCACTTCCAGCGAGGTTGAATCGTCAAATATGGGTTTATCTTTCACACGGGGAGTTTACCTAATGCGCCGGATTTGGCAATATCGGGCCTTCATGTGTGCACCTTCCTCATCCCAAGCCTTCTCCCGGCAGCAAACCGCCTTCCGGCGACAGCAGTTTCCCCGTGCCTCCGCCGCCGACTGGAACGACTGGCGCTGGCAGTTGCGCCATCGTGTGCGGACGCCGGAGGGGTTGGCCCGCGTGCTGGAGCTGTACCCGCGGGAACAGAAAGCGCTGGCCGTGCCCGGCGCCTGGCGGATGCCCCTGACGGTGACCCCCTATGCCCTGTCTCTGCTGGCCGCGGAACCGCCGGCGGGACCGCTTCGCCGGACGCTGCTTCCGGATCTGCGCGAGGCGCAGACCGGGCCGGGGGAATATACCGATCCTCTGGGGGAAGAGGCCCATCAGGTGGCCCCGTGCCTGATCCGTTCCTATCCTCACAAGGTCCTCCTGCTGGCCACCACGGATTGCGCCTGCTTCTGCCGCTATTGCACCCGGGCCCGCACCGCATCGGCCGCCGCGCCGACAACGGTCCCTTTTGCAAAAGCGCTGGCCTATATCCGCCAGACCCCAGAGGTTCACGATGTCCTGATTTCGGGGGGCGACCCGCTGACATTGAGCGATGCCCGCCTGAAGCGCCTCCTGAGCGCGTTGCGGGCCATCCCGCATGTCCGCTTGATCCGCATCGGAACCAAAGTGCCGGCGATGCTTCCGCAACGCATCACGCCGGCTCTCGTGCGGATGCTGAAGACCCTGCAGCCGGTCTGGATGAGCCTTCATTTTTCGCATCCGGGCGAACTGACTCCGACCGCGGCGGCGGCTTGCGCCCGCCTGCGGGATGCGGGCCTCCCCCTGATGAACCAAACTGTTCTGCTGCGAGGCATCAATGATTCGCTGGAAACGATGACGGCTCTGAATGAAGGGCTTCTGCAGATGGGGGTGAAGCCGTACTATCTGCACCAGGGGGACATGGCCGCGGGCACGGCGCATCTCCGATCGACCGTGGCCAAAGGACGACAGATTCTTCGCGGCATGCAGGGGAGGGTGTCCGGGTATGCGATTCCGCACTTCATGTTCGATCCGCCGGGTGGCGGGGGGAAACGCCCCCTCGGACCGGTCGGATAGAGAACCGATTAGTCGTCTTTTTTCGGCCGCAGGGTCCGTGCTTTCCGGATGGCGGAGCGGCCATGCGTTTTCCGGATCTGCTCCACCGCATCTTCCAGCTGTTCTTTTTTTGTGTGGGTCTCGATGGGCAGATCGAACAGATCCAGCTGCTGCTTCCCGGCCTCTTCGACGAGGCCGGTGACCCCGAACCCGATGAGACGGATCGGCTGGGAAAGCTGGACCTCACAGAACAACGATTTGGCCAGAGCCTGCAAGTCCGATTCCACGCGGGTGGGATGGGGGAAGGGACGCTGGCGGGTGAAAGTCTCAAAGTCCTTCCATCGAACTTTGAGCCGTCCGCCGGTGGCAAAGCGACCGTCTTTCCGCAGACGGCGACTCACATCTTCCACCAGCTCAACCAGGGTGTTCTCCAGCGTAACCCGGGATTTTTCATCCGTCAGATAGGTATGTTCGCGCGACAGGGTTTTCTCGCGGATATCCAGCTGGATCTCGCGCGGGTCTTCGCCCATCGCCAGCGCGCGGAGGTGAGAGGCACTGTGCGGCCCCACGACACTTTTCAAGACGCCTAATGGAGCGTCCTGAATGTCACCGATGGTATGCAGAGCGGCATGATCGAGAGCCTGCCGGGTCACCTTGCCCACGCCCCAGAGACGGGTGACCGGCAGCGGCCGCAGAAATTCCAGAATAGCCTGCGGGTCAAATGGCAGGACGGTCAGCCCGTCCGGCTTCCGGAATTCTGATCCCAGTTTGGCCAAGAATTTATTGGGAGCCACACCGACCGAGCAGGTCAGCCCCGTTTCCTTCAGCACCTCGGCCCGGATTCGGTGCCCGATTTCTTCGCCGGTGCCATAGAGGCGCCGGGAGCCCGTGACATCCAGAAAGGCTTCATCCACGGACACCCCTTCCACATAGGGGGTGTAGTGGCCGAAGATGGCAAAGATCTGTGCGGACACTTTGGCGTAGAGCGGCATGTTCGGCGGCACAAAAATCGCATGCGGGCAGCGTTTCCCGGCCTCGCTGGACGGCATGGCGGAATGGATGCCGAATTGTCGCGCTTCGTAAGAGGCGGTGGCCACCACGCCGCGCTGGGTGGGCTGGGCTCCCACCACCAGGGGTTTGCCGCGATACTCGGGGTGGTCGCGCTGCTCGACAGAGGCATAGAAGGCGTCCATGTCCACATGGAGAAAGACCTGGCTGGGAGCCGATGCTTCAGAATACCCGGAAGCCGGGCTCACCAGAGAACCGGCTCGTCGGCTTCGTCCCGGCTCGGGATCGGGGCTTTTGGCAGGCGGACCCGCGGGGTCAGGCGGTTAGGCCGTTTCGCTTTCTGCGCCGGCGGCTCGACAGCCGGCTCGGGGACGGGTTCCGGAGACCTCATCGCATCCGGAGCGGGCGCCGGAGCATCCGGATAGGCCTGCCCGGCGCAGTCCAGGATGAGCCAGGGAGTCCAGTCGATGGGAATCGACCCCTTTGAGAGACTGGCGCTGAGCAACAGTTTTTCCGGTTGGCCCAGCAGGGCAAAGGGAACCCGTAGCCCTACGGCATCGGATTCACTGGGCAGCCGTTCGATGGAATTCTCCGGCAGAGGCGTATCCAGATCGGTCAGGGATGTGATTCGTCCGTTCCGGACCTCGATCACCAGTTTGGGTAACGGGCCAAAGGGGCGGTCGGACTGGTAGGCAAAGAGCGACACCGTGAGAGTGTCCTTGGGAGAGAGAGAACTGAGGAACTGGTAATTCATCGTCAAGTCCATGCCGTTGCCGGTCAGCGTCTGGAGCAGGAAGTCATTGTCGTATTTTTGCAGGGCTCGTGTTTCAGCGGCCTCCTGGCCCATCAGGGACTGTCGCAAGGGGGAGGTCGAATCCAGGGAGAGATATCCCTTTCCATCCGGATGGAACTGGGAGGTGTCTTCCTCGGCAATCTCGACCTGTCCCACACCGCCGGGGAAGGAGAGCTCGGGCTGCGCGCCAAAGAGCTCGGTTTTGCGAATGAACGCTTGCAGATAAGCCGGGGTGGCTCCCATCTGGGAGTGGTGCCGGCGAAGAGCTGCCATTTTGTTGGAGACCTGATATGGGGCCAGACTGTACTGCATCCACTCAATGCCCTGATCCAGGAAAAACGGCGCATGGGACGCCCGCGCAGGATACGGTTGACGCGGTGTGGGCCACTGGGTGAAATGAACCGGAGCGGCGAGAACTTCCGGCTGAATCTCGAGGGAGGCCAGATTCCAGAGCGCCACGCGGGTAAACAGCGCCAGCGCACGATGGTCCACGTTGTGATCGGCCGGATGAGAGACCACGATATAGGTGGGCCGGAAATCACGGATTACATCGGTCAGGTCATCGACAATGGATTCACCGGAGTAGGGGGCACCCGGGGACAGGGCGATCGCAAAGGGCACCGCATCGGTCTTTGTCAGCATGGACTGCAGGGGGGGGGCGTCCCGCCAGTGATACTGCCAGATGTCGAGCGTGCCGGTGTCCGGGTAGCCCAGAAAGACCAGATCGTTGGTCGTGAGACCCAGCTGCGAGACGGCGGCCACGGCCTCATGTTGACGCAGGGTTCCCATCGGACGGATCGTGCCCGGCCGCGTGACCGGATGCCGGCGGGTGAAAAGTGACGCGATCTCATTGTTGTCGCCCATCGTAAAAAAACATACGCGCACAGGAATGTCTAGATCCAGGGCTTCCTGAATCAGCCCGCCAGCGGTCAGCGTCTCATCGTCCGGATGGGGGGCGAGCACCAGCAATCGGTCCTCATCGCCCAGCCAAATGGATTCCGGCTCAGCGGCCTGGATCCGCAGGGACCCGGCCAGGGGAAGGAGCACAGCGATCAAAACAGCAAGACAGCGGGGCAGTGACATATCAAATTCCTTCAACGGAATGCGGCAACGAACCGTACAGACGGGCAACCCGGGTCTGACGGGTTCATTCTCCGAATCTCCTAAAACTCATGCTACGGGATGTGACCGTCTCTGCAAAGTGAAAAGAAAGCGAAATTTCCTGTTGCGCCATTTCCTCAGGTAGGCTAATGTGCGCCGACTTTTTAAGGCTGAAAAGCCGGACGACCCCATCGTCTAGAGGCCTAGGACTCCAGGTTTTCATCCTGGCAACACGGGTTCGAAACCCGTTGGGGTCGCCAACTATTTTGTTTTGGAAGTGAAGGAGAAGAATCATGTCCCGCAATGCACGAAATAACGATACGACACGCCCCATAAAGAGTGGCGCCGCCGCCAACCGCCGTCTGCTGGAACACCGCCGCCGTGTGATAGCGCTGGGCGTCGCCGAAGAGAAGGTCAAGACTCTCAATCACCAGGTTCTCCGCACACTCATCGCGAAGCCACACCTGATTCCAGAGCATTTGAAATAATCCGGGTGCCGAGTCCACCCCGCGAGCCGTCCGCTCCTGTATAGGATGTCGGGCGGCTTTTCGTGTCTTGAGGTCAATCCAGCTGCCTCCCCTGCGCCGGATGGTCTTCCGCCTGCGATCCGGAGTGCAGCCATTCCCGGGGGGCGACGCCCAGCGCTTCCGTGAAGACGCGATAGAATTGCGCATAGCTCCCGAAACCCGCATCCAGGGCATGCGCCAGCAGTCCAATTTCCGGGTGCGCATGAAGCCGCTGAAAGAAATCCTGAAGCCGTAGTCGATTCCGGTAGGCCGGGAGCGTCAGGCCGGTCTGCTGCTGGAACAGGACACTGAGGTAGGTGGGGGACATCTTCACGTGACGCGCCAACTCCGTCAGCGTGGACGGCTGGGTCCCGTCGGCCAACATCCCCAGGACCGCCTGGAGCTTGGGGTGGAACGAGGCGCAATCCGTCACGGACGCCGCGGCCTGAAATTCATCCCAAAGGGCAAATAACGCAAACTCGAGTCCTCGATTGAAGGCATCCACCCGCGTCATGGCGGAGACCGATGTCAGCATTCCGTCCAGCCGCTGCAGGGAGACAGGCGGGAGGTGCCGGCAAAATGGTTCCAGGGGATCAGAGGGAGGCGGGGTATCCGTGCGGCGGAATTTCCGCAGCCGCTTCAAGCCGGGCGGTTGCCATTCCACCACCCACAACAGCAGGTCGGATGACCAATCCGCCGGCAGGTGACGCTGTCCGGGCCATAACCAGACTAGATGGCCCGGCAGCAGTGGATACCGCCGATCCTCCAGCAACAGGTGGCCGGAGCCACGCAAAATGAGATTGATCTCCAGCGTGTCATGCGTGTGCCACTCCCGAAGCATCCACCGCTTATCGTTGAGCGACACCGCCACTCCGTCAAATCCCGGGCGGCGATGAAATGGAGAGACCGGTGAGTTCATAGTAATTAATGATAACTCATTGGGTGAGTCCTGCAAAGAGTTTTGAACGGGAATGCGATACAACAGGGACCATGAAGAATCGATGGATGAGAGGATTTGTAATCGGGAGTGGACTTATGATGACAGGGGCTGAGGCATCGGTGGTGGTGGGCGCATTGCGGGTGCAGGCGTTGAGCGAACACCTGGTGCGGATCGAGGAGCAGGGGCCGGCCGGGTTTGAAGATCGCGAAACCTTCACCGTGGTGGACCGGAGGCTCCGCCCCGTCGAAATGAAGCAATCGCAGGGCTCGAATGAAACGATCCTCACAACGGCGACTTGGCGGATCGTCATTCCCGATGCCGTGGACGGATTAACCGGTGTGCGAGTGGAAACGCCTTCGGGCAAATGCTTGTGCGCCCTGTCCAATGCCTCGGTGCGGGAAGCCCACTTCCTACCGTCGCCTTCGGCCTTGCCTGCGATCTGGATCATGGGGGACTCCCCCCGCGTCATTCCATCGGAACACGGAGCTCTGCCGCCGCCTGTGGGCGAAGACGATCCCACTTCGGGCTGGGACCTGGGTAACGATGCACTGGACGCCTATATCTTTTTCCCGGCGGCTTCCGGCTATGCGGCCTTCCGAAGAGATTTCATGCACCTGACCGGTGCCGTGCCGATGGTTCCCCTGTACACACTCGGGTTGTGGTACAGCCGATACTATCCGTACGATGAGGAATCCGCCCTGAATGTCATCTCCCGGTTTCGGCAGGCCGACATCCCGTTGGATGTCTTTGTGCTCGATACCGATTGGCGGGTTGGGGCCTCGAGCGGATATGGCATCAACACCGATCTGTTTCCGGATATGGCGCGCTTTATCCAGCGCGCCCATCAGAAACAGGTGCGCATCATGCTGAATGACCATCCCGAACCCAAGGGCCAACGTTCACTGGACTCGGAGGAACTCCGCTTCCGGCAGCAGGGATTGGTATCTCTGTTGGAACTCGGAGTGGATCTGTGGTGGTTTGACCGCAACTGGCACACCCATCTGCAGGCTCCTGTGCCAGGCCTGAACAAGGAGGTATGGGGAATGCGGCTCTACCATGACATCACGCAGACCTTCTGCCCGGAAGAGCGACCGCTCCTGATGTCCAACGTGGACGGCATCAACAACGGGCGGATGGATTCCCCCTCGCATCCGGCCGCGCATCGGTTCCCGGTATGGTGGACAGGCGACACGGTGGCCGAGTGGTTCTATCTGGACCTGGGCGTGCGAAACGGCGTGAACAGCGGCATTGTGTCGCTGCTGCCTTATGTGAACGAAGACCTGGGCGGGCATCACGGCCAGCCCGATTCCGAACTGTATGTCCGCTTCATGCAGTACGGAGCCTTCTCGCCGGTGGCGCGCATCCATTGCACCACGAAGGTTCATCGCTATCCCTGGGTCTACGGCAAAGAGGTTGAACAGATCACAGGCGACTTCTTCCGCCTGCGCTATCGCCTGCTGCCGATGCTGTATGCCGCGGCATATGAAGCCCACCGCACCGGCACACCCCTGTTGCGCCGCTGCGATCTGGAATGGCCGGCCTATCCGGAAGCGGCGGATGACACGCAATATCTGCTGGGCGATGATCTGTTGGTGGCACCCATCTTCACTCCAGCTCAGGAGGGGGAACCAGCGGAACGGTCGGTCTGGATACCGCCAGGAGAATGGCAGGATGCCTGGTCAGGCCGGGTACAACCCGGTCCTGCATTGATTAACGTTCAGGCGACTCTTGCGGAAATTCCCATCTTCATCCGCATGGGTGGAGTTGTTTGTTCCATTCCCCAACGGGAATCCACAGGGGAAGCAGTCTGGCCGGAACTCATCATCGATGGGTATATTCCCCGTAAGGACCAAACCCAAACCCGATGGCTGGTGGAGGACGACGGCATTTCCATATCTTATCAGGATGGAGACATCTGGCGGACCGGGATCCAGTTGCAACAGCAGGGGAATGAAACGCACCTCACGCTGTCGCCGAACTTCGCCACTGACAAGACACCTGTTGAACGACGCAAGGTAACGTTGCGCGTCCACATGCCGGCCGGTCGACAGCTGAATTCGATTCACTACCAGGGCCGACAATTGCTCCCGCAGGAATATGATCTGTTGAGTCCTTCCCGCGGGAAACGTCAGCAGCTCTTTGTCGGGTCGGGATCACGCCCCCCGCAGCATATGGGACTCACGGTCGAGTGGCGGGGCGACGCAGCGGCCGCGGAAGCTCAGGAGTGGATCTTGTTTACGAGCCCGGCGCAGGACTGAGTTTTTCACACCGTGGAAACATTATTTCCAACCTGTGGAAAAATCACGAAACTGTGTTCCATGGTATGACGCCACCGCCAAAAGTCCGTTTTGGAGCAGTGGCCAGGTCAAATACACCAGCAAAAACGCCTTTTCCAAACACGGTTTTCGACTTTTGTCGGTGGCGCCATGGTATGGAAAACTGGAGACGCTACGGAGCGAGTTCAGCTGCCCGGACCCGGAAGTATCCCATACGATTCGTTATGAAATCTGTATGGGTCCAGTACGTTTCAGTTATTGGCCATTGGGAGGTCGGATCGAAGGCTACCCAGTTGTGGTCCTGAAGGTGGTCACAATGCTCCACCGTGAAGCCTTTGGGGACATCGGCATTCGTCCCCCAGACGCCGACCCACTCGATGACCTGTGTGCCCACACGCCACAGCTGCTGGGTGTCCACCACTTCGAACTCATTGGTTGTGATCTGAATACCGTTGGTGACCATCAGAGAGTCGATGCGTGATATTCGCCCTCCCTGACGAAGAATAAACGCCCGCTTCTGGCCATTATACAAGCCGTTCCCGACAATTTCATTGAGCGCATTGATCCCAACCGCATTGGTGAGGACCCATAAGGAATTCGCTGGGATCAGATCGTTGAGGTTGGTCATGACACCATCCCGCCACAGGAAGGCCTGATTGGGGCCTGAGCTCATGGTGGAAGAGCCGACCACCCAAGCCTGATCATTCATTCCATGGGCTCGGGAATTCTGAGCAGGAGTGTCAAGAGTGCCCAGGTCCTGCATCAGCAGGTTGAGCGCATCCACCTTATATAGCGGAACTTTGGTGGATTGTAAAGTGAAATGCCGGATATAGTGGTCTTGTTTCATCTATGAGAT
>CAZGMQ010000053.1:0-22296 GCA_964526745.1 uncultured Verrucomicrobiota bacterium | reverse complement strand
ATCGGCCCCCCGTTCACCGCCCCTTCGGTGTCATGCTTATTTGAGGCAACACGCCCTGACATGCTATCCGGCTAGCGAAGGAAGACCACAGCTCTGCTGGACTGCTCCGCGACTCAGCGATCGAGAACAATCCCGCACCATTCGCCGTCGCCGTCGCGGCGGGTTTCGCGCGCGCCGCCGGGAAGAAAGGCATCGATGACCTCATCCCCTTCGCATTCACGGATGCCGGTCAGGATGAGACGCTTTCGTGTCGCTCCCCACAGCCTGGGGGCCGCCTTGACTAGAACATTCGTCAGGATATTCGCGCAGATGACATCGGCCGGTTGATCCCAGCCACTCGTTTTCAGGACGTCCGCTTCAAAGAAATGGATGCGGTCCGTAGACAAGCCGTTGAGGACGGCATTCTCTGCGGACTGGGTCACACAAATCGGGTCATAGTCGAAGGCTTCGATCTGCGGCACGCCGAGTTTAGCGGCGGCAATGGCCAGAATACCGCTCCCCGTGCCGGCATCCATCACCGAATCCGGCTTCAGCATGTCGCAGGCGCGTTCCAGTTCTTCGAGGCAGAATCGCGTGGTGAAGTGATCGCCCGTGCCAAAACTGAGCCCCGGATCGATCAGCAGATTAATGCGATCGTCGTCAGGGGCGGTTTCCCAAACCGGGACGGTCCGGAAACGCTTCCCGATGTCCTGAATATGGAAATGATACCGCCAAAATGTGGTCCACTGCTTGGGGTGGCAGATCATGGTTTCGGCCGAGGTGAGCGCAAAATCATCCGGCAGCTGCCCTTTTCGGGCCTCCGCGTCGGCTTCGGTGTCGAAATAGATATCCACGACGGAAAGGCCGTTTCGGGGCTTCTCCAGGCAGACCGGCTCCAAGCCCCAGTGCTCCCGGACCCAGTCGCAGAAGGATTCCGCATCCTCCCGCGACAAAACGACTTCCAGCTGTCCGTATGTGGTCATAGCCTTCCTGCTATACGGCCTCTGACGACCGAACTCAAGACTGAATTGAGGCCCCCTCTCCTCCTATCCCCTTGCGGGAGACGATATTTTCTTTTGTCGTAGGTTTGCAGAAGGGGCACACGGGGTGTAGCGTTTGACTTCCTTGATGAAAATGAGTCCTTCCATCCGAAGAATCCTCCTACTGAGCAGCGTCAGTTTGCTCTCCCTGGGCGTACTGGCCTTCCGCTCCCGGCCCGCAGAATCCACGCCGATCCTGCCGGCGCACCCGTTGGAACGTCCGGCTCCGATGGAGGCAATTCAGCCTCTCCGCTCTGTGCCCCTAACCGTGGAGGAAAATGCCTCGCACCTGGTGGAGGCGATCATTCAGGTGGAATCCGGTGGAAATGCCCGCAAGATCGGCCGTCACGGCGAGCGCGGACTCATGCAAATTCGATCCGGTACCTGGAAGGATATGACCACCCGCCTGTTCGGCACCCCCCTTCCCTTCGAGAAAGCCTTTGATCCCGCCTTGAACCGCCGCGTGGGCACGGCCTATCTGGCCTGGCTTCAGGAGAAAATCCTATCCCGACGGAATGAATGGCAAACCGATGAGCGCTCCCTGCTGCTCGGAGCCTATAATGCCGGTCCGGGACGACTGAGCCAGTCTGGATACAGTCTGGCCGGAATGCCGCGGCAGACCCGCGACTATGTGGCGCACGTCAGCGCCCTGCACGACCGGAGTGCCGGCGACCAGACCCGAATTCTGGCCGCACCTGACCGGCTCTCCACCGACAGCTAAGCCGGATTTTCACTGAAAACTTTTCTTCTCCGGCACCGCTTTGCCGTTGCCCGCTCCGGGTCTGCGCCCTATACTGATTCTTCAACCTTTGGAGAAGTGCATGAGAAATGAGTTGGAAGATAACTTTAGCCGGGCCCTGCAGTCGATGGTCGCACATCTAATCAAGAATGCAGAGAAGGTACCGGAGCCGGTTCTCCAGAACGCACTGGAATTCGAAGCCTTCACCTGGGAAAACCTCGATGCCGCCAACAAGCTCAAGCGACTCCGCCTGATTCAAGACCAGACGGACCCGTCCTCCGAAGTGGGACGGCATATGAAAGCCTATCCCCATGACTTCAGCAAAAAGCGTTATGAGGACTACCTGACCCTGCTTCGGCTCTATACCGAGTCCCTGGCGGGCTGATCCCCCTCTGCGCGGTGCCCTATGGACCTGAACCTTCCAGACCCCATCACCAGTTTTAACCGGCAACACGCCCGACGACGCTATCAGCGCCGCGAAGCCTTCATTCTCGGCCACCACCCCGGATTCAACCTCGTCTATTGGCAGCGGATTATCAAAGCCCCCGCCCGTGTCGAGCGCTGGGGAAAGAGCTTAGAATGGAGCGAGGATCAGATCCTGCTGACCAAAGCCATGCTGATCACCCGGATGGCCTGCGTGTTCATCGACCACATCATCCAGCGAATGGAACAGGTGGATATGATCTCCCATACGCCGGGGGCCCCGGATGAGGAGTGGGAAAAGCAGTACCACATTTTCCTCCTGCTCTTTTCGAAGGTCAAAACAATTCCTGATCGACGGGAAATCATCAAACAGATGCAACGCCTGCACTATTACACGCTGCCCCCGGATTCCCTCCTGGTCTTCCGCCAGCGCCATTGGAGATGTATTCTCAAGGCCCTCCAGCCCCTGCTGACCCGCACCGGCGCACAGAGCCTGTTCATTCGCCGGCAGTTCCTGGCTCAAGGCAATCCCGTGGCCGCTGCCCGGCGGATCTGTTTCACCGCGGCCCTCTATTCGGATATCCAGGAGCGCCTCTATCACCAGCAGTGGATGTTTGCCTACAGCGACTGCATGCTTCGCCTCTATGGCCAGGTCCGCAAGACGCCCAAGGTTCTTGCGGCCATCCTCGAGCTGACCTGATCCCCCGCCAAAAAGAAAAGACTTGCCGCCGGTAAAACGGTTGATATGCTCTGCAGATGTTCCCGCAATAGCCCCGAATTCGGTGGGTCGACCAACTCCTGAGGACAAGAATGGCAAAATATATTTTCGTGACCGGCGGTGTGGTTTCTTCGCTGGGGAAAGGCATTACAGCGGCCTCGGTCGGGCGCCTGCTGATCAGCCGCGGGCTGCAAGTCCAGATGCTGAAAATGGATCCCTATCTCAATGTGGACCCCGGGACCCTCAGCCCCTATCAGCATGGCGAGGTGTATGTCACCGACGATGGAATGGAGGCCGACCTGGATCTGGGGCACTATGAGCGCTTCACCGGCCAGCCCACCACCCGCACCTCCAGTGTGACGTCCGGACGCATCTATTGGGATGTGCTGAAGAAAGAACGGCGCGGAGACTATCTGGGCCAGACGCTGCAGATGATTCCGCACATCACGGATGAGATCAAAGCCCGCATCCATGCACTGGCCGAACCGGATGTGGATGTGGTGGTCGTGGAAATCGGCGGCACCGTGGGCGATATCGAAGGCCTGACCTTCCTGGAGGCGATCCGTCAAATCGGGCTGGAAGAAGGTCGCCAAAATGTCATGTATCTCCATCTAACCTACCTTCCCTTCATCCGCTCCGCAGGAGAACTGAAGACAAAACCCAGCCAGCAGAGTGTCGCCAAGCTGCGGGAAATCGGCATTCTGCCGGATGTGCTGATCTGCCGCTCGGAACTGCCGCTCACTGATGAAATCCGTAAGAAGCTATCGCTGTTTTGCAACGTGCCAGTGCATGCCGTCATTGAAGAATGCGATGTCAAGCACACCATCTATGAAGTGCCGCTGGTACTGGCGGAACAGGGATTGGATGAAATCATTATGGTCCACTTCCAGAAAGTGAGCCCCCCGGCCAGTATGAAATCTTGGCGGGCCATGGTGGAATCCCTGATTCATCCGGAAGGCACCGTCAAAATCGGCGTCGTGGGCAAATACTCCGAGCTGCAGGATGCGTATAAGTCGCTGCATGAAGCCCTCCACCACGGCGGTGGATCCCATCGCCAGGCTGTTGAGATTGTGAAGATTTCCGCGGAGCAGATTGAAGAAGGCACCATCCCCGAAGAGCTCAAACAGGTGGATGGCATTCTGGTGCCCGGCGGATTCGGCAAACGGGGCACAGAAGGAAAAATCGAGGCCATCCGGTATGCCCGCGAAAACGGCATTCCCTTTTTCGGAATCTGTCTGGGCCTGCAGTGTGCCGTGATTGAACATGCGCGCCACTGTTGCGGACTGGACGGGGCGCATTCCAGTGAAATGAAAACCGACTCCCCCCATCCAGTCGTCTGCCTGATGGAAGAACAGGAAACCGTGGTGGATCTCGGCGGCAGTATGCGCCTTGGGGCCTGGCCCTGTGAGCTCCGGAAAAATTCTCTGGCGGCCCGCACCTATGGGACGCTCACGATTTCAGAACGCCATCGGCATCGCTACGAAGTGAACAACCGCTATCGCGGACAGCTTGAGGCGAGCGGACTGGTCCTGTCGGGCCTCTCCCCCGACGGCCAGTTGGTCGAAATGGTCGAGAATCCGGCGCATCCCTGGTTTGTCGCCGTACAGTTCCATCCGGAGCTGAAATCCCAACCGCTGGCCCCGCACCCGCTGTTCAGGGACTTCATCGGCGCGGCGCTCCAGCACCGCCAGAGCAAAGACGCTCAGGAATAAGCCGCCAGCCCCCTCACCGAGGGCATCGGCGGCTCAACGTCGGCTATGCCCCGTAGGAGGTGGAGGCGGTCGACCCGCCCTGCCCAGTCCAGTTGGTATGGAAGAACTCTCCGCGAGGCCGGTCCAGCCGCTCGTAGGTGTGCGCACCGAAGTAATCGCGCTGCGCCTGCAGCAAATTCGCAGGCAAGCGGCCGCAGCGGTATCCATCGTAATAATTCAGGGCGCTGGAAATGCCAGGAATGGGAAGGCCCCAATCCACAGCGGTCTTGACGACACGGCGCCAGGAGTCCTGTGCCTCGGTAACCACCTGGCAGAAATGCGGAGCCAGCAGGAGATTCGCTAATGCCGGATCGGCATCAAACGCCTCTTTGATTTTGCCAAGGAACTGGGCACGTATGATACAGCCTCCTCGCCACATCAGCGCGACATTCCCATAATGGATGTCCCAGTTCCATTCGTCCGAGGCCGCACGCAGGAGCTGATATCCCTGCGCATACGAGCAGATCTTGGCGGCGTAGACCGCTTGTTCCAGATCGGCCAGAAAGGGCTCACGGTCTCCGGTGAAGGCGAGCGCAGGCCCAGCCAGCTCCCGGCTGGCCGCCACCCGTTCCTCCTTGATGGCGGATAGGCAACGTGAAAAGACCGCTTCGGCAATCTGCGGAATACCCACCCCTAGGTCCAGACCGGCCTGGGAGGTCCATTTTCCGGTCCCCTTCTGGCCGGCGGTATCCAGGATCATGTCCACTAGCGGATTGCCGGTTTCCGGGTCTTTCTTAGCCAAGATCTCTGCCGTGATTTCAATGAGATAGGAATCCAGTGGCCCCTGATTCCAGCGACGGAAAACCTCCGCCATCTCGGCGGGGGTCATCCCCAGCCCCTGTGACATCAGGTGGTAGGCTTCGCTGATCAGTTGCATGTCGCCATACTCAATACCGTTGTGGACCATTTTGACAAAATGGCCGGCTCCATCAGGGCCCAGCCATTCACAGCAGGGCGAACCGTCGTCCACCTTGGCGGCAATGGCCTGAAAAATGGGTTTCACATGCGGCCAGGCCGCTTCATCCCCACCCGGCATGATGGAGGGCCCTAGCAAGGCGCCTTCTTCTCCGCCGGAGACTCCTGTGCCGACATAGAGGAGCTGCTGTTCTGCGGCGGCAGCACAGCGCCGGACGGTGTCGGGGTAGTGGCTGTTTCCGCCATCAATCAGGATGTCGCCGGAATCCAGCAGCGGAGCCAACTGCCCGATGAGGGCATCCACCGCTTCGCCCGCCCGAACCATCATCATGATTTTTCGGGGCTTCTCGAGCACATCCACCATCTCTTGCAGACTGTGGCAGCCGATCAGGTTCTTTCCCTTGCC
Organism: uncultured Verrucomicrobiota bacterium; assembly: GCA_964526745.1. GTDB lineage: Bacteria > Verrucomicrobiota > Kiritimatiellia > CAIQIC01 > Lenti-01 > Lenti-01. The sequence continues at coordinate 16,325 of CAZGMQ010000053.1, read as the reverse complement.
TCGCCCCGAGACAAAAGCATCCACTTTGGAAACGGTCCGGTTGAACACGGCTACCGTAAATCCTTTACTCTCCATGTTGAGGATGAGGTTCTCCCCCATCACAGCCAGTCCGACCAACCCGATATCTGCTTTTGTGCTCATGCTTTTCCTTTCAAATTCTGTGTCCGGCCGTTTCTACAACGGACATCCGTTTTCTCCGCAACCCAGTCGCCACTTGTGGCCGACCTGCTCCAGCAGCAGGTGGGCCGCTTCCGGACCCCAGCTCCCTTTGGCGTAGGTCTGCAGCGGGGATGTCTCCGGGTTTCCCGTCCAGCCCTTCAAGACGGGATCCAGCAGGTGCCAGGCCCGTTCAATGCCATCGCTACGGGCAAACAGGGAGGCGTCGCCTTTCAGTGCATCCAGCAGGAGCCGCTCATAGGCATCGGGCATAATAGCGCTGCCAAAGGCATCGGTGTACTGAAAGGCCATTTTTACCGTTCGGGTTTCATGGAGAGAATCCGGCACCTTGGTTTCAAAGCGAAGGTCGATCCGTTCGTTGGGTTCCACACAAATCGACAGCATATTGGGCGTGAAGGCCTCCGATTGACCCAGATTGAACATAATGTCCGGCGGCGGCTGGAACTGCACAATGATCGAACTGCTCTTGTCGGCCAGCGCCTTTCCGGAGCGCAGATAAATCGGCACGCCTTTCCAGCGCCAGTTGTCGATAAACAGTTTGATCGCCGCAAAGGTCGGGGTGTCCGATTGCGGGTCCACGCCCTCGCTTTCCCGATAGCCCTCATATTGGCCCCGGACCGTGTCCGCCAGATCAATCGGCCGGATACTGGAGAGAAGCTTGGCGCGTTCGTTGCGGATCTCATCCGCGCCGAGGAATGCCGGCGGCTCCATCGCAATCAGGGCCAGTAGCTGTAGCAGATGATTCTGAAACATATCGCGCACGACCCCGGCATCATCGTAATAGCCGCCCCGGGCTCCCACATCCACGGTTTCCGCCACCGTGATTTGAATGTTGGCGACATACCGTCGATTCCAGATCGGTTCAAACATGGTGTTGGCAAAGCGGAAGAACAGGATATTCTGAGCCGTTTCCTTTCCCAGATAGTGGTCAATGCGATAAACCTGATCCTCGCGGAATGCGGCATGCACCCGGTCGGTCAGATGATGAGCCGAGGCTAGGTCCCTACCGAACGGCTTCTCGATGATGATCCTCCGCCAGCCCTCCGGGTCCTCCGTCATCCCGGCCGCACCGAGTGAATCACAGGCCGGGCCATAATAGGATGGAGCCGTTGCCAGATAGTACAAGCGGTTGGCCGGTTCCTTTTCCATCTTCCGCAGTTCGGCTTCCAGATGCACATAATCCGCGGGAACACTGAGATCCCCCCGAATATAGGTCAGACGCTCCTTGAACTCCGCCCATTTGGCTTCATTATAGGTCCCGCCGCCAAACTGCTTGACGCCCTCCTCCAGGCGATCGCGAAAGAACTCATCGGTCCAGTCGCGGCGCGCTACGCCAACAATGCGAATACCGGCCGGAAGACGGTGTTTGGCCCAGTTGCGGAACAGGGCCGGAATCAGTTTCCGATAGGTCAAATCCCCCGACGCCCCGAAAATGACAATGCTGGTGGTCAGTGTGTTTGCAACTCTTTCATTCAACATATGGGGCTCCTTGCTTCATATCGGGGTCCTCTGGAGACAGACCGGCGGCGCTCGAATCCAAAAACCAGCGGAGCTCTCCCGCGAAAGGATGAATTCGCTGGACCGGAAGAAAGGGCGTTGTCCCCTTACGCACACGGGCCAGCACAGCAGCCTTGCCGCCACCCGTGGCAATGATGGCCACCTGACGGGCCCGGTTGATCACCGGCAGCGTCAAGGTGATGCGGCTGGGCGGGGGCTTCGGAGAATCTTCGACTGCGACCACCCAGCGGTTCGCCTCCTCAACGGCCGGATGGCCCGGGAACAGCGATGCCGTGTGGCCGTCCTCCCCCATTCCGAGAAGAATGAGATCAAATTGGGGAAACTCTCCGTTGGACGGTTGCAGACCGGCAGCCAGTTCCCGGGCATAGGCCGCGGCGGCGGCACCGGGAGAAAGCGTATCATCGATAGCGTGAATCTGATCGGGCGGGATCGGCGTTGTGGACAACCACGCCTGTTGAGCCGCAGCAAAATTGCTGTCGGCGTCGGTTTTGGGCACACACCGCTCATCGGCCCAATAGATATGCCAGACGGCCCCGTCCACGGGTGTGGAAGGAGGCATGGAGCGAAGGCCTTCCGCCAGCAATGTCATCGCTGACCCACCGGAGAGAGCCAGCGTGAAACGCTGGCGGTCGGCGACGGCTTCTGCGGCAGCCTGCAGCACATATGCCGCCAGAGCCTTCGCCACCTCTTTCGTACTCGGAAAAATGAAAATTTTATCTCCCATAAATCTTACGAAACCTTGTGCTCTCACTGTAGGGGATGCCCCGGCCAAGCACCAGCCTGAAACCCGGACATCGCCCTACCACTCCCGCTGTAGGAGGGCCTGCCAGTTCTGTGTATAATTGTTATGCCACACGGTCTTATCTGCATTGAAAAAACAAAAGGCCAGCTTCCACTTGGGGGACTCCGGCACCGTGAAGGTGGCCGTCCACAGGAGGCTATCCACTTCTCTTTCCATCGGCAGATCCATCAGGAGGTGAGTGAACTCATCCCGGCCCAGATGGAGATTCACGACTTCGGCATCCGCCAGCGGCCCTCCGCGGGGATCGTACGAAATGGTGCAGGATTCCCCTCGGACTGGAAAGACAGGCTCCACCCGGACATGCCGCGTCGCACCGTATTCGGCCGAATCAAACACCTGTCCATCCGGCAGCTTTCCTTCCACCCGAATGTGAGGCCCCTCCACGGCGAACTCCACAAAATGGTAGGTGCTGGTGGCAAAGGCGATGGTCGGATGGTCCGGGGCGACCTGATACAGCCAGCCGCCGCCGCCGCCGCTGACCAGATACGACACGCCATCTATCGGCTGGGTACGCTGATAGGTGTGGGCATGGCCGCTAAGGACAGGGCCTGCCTCGTACTTCGTAAACAACGGGGCCCACCACCGGCGGATATCCTCATCCCCGCCCCGCTCCCCTTCGGAAAACGGCGGACGATGAAACACCGGAATCACCCAGGTGATGGCCGGGTCATAGGCTGCACGCTGCAGTTCCCGTTCGAGCCAGGCCGTATGGCTTGCTGCATGGTGTTCCGTGGAATCCACCAGGATGAAGCGGATAGGACCTACATCAAACGTATAATCCTGTTTGTTGCCCGGCAGTTCAAACAGGCGATACCAGAAGGAGTCCGGATTTTCCGGCTCGTCATGATTCCCCGATACCGCCTGGAACACACTCCCCGCCAGTTCGGGTTCCAGCGCACGGAAAAACAGATTCCAGCTTTCGATGGCCGCAGGATAATCCACGGCATAGCGCGGATCACCCAGATCGCCCGCGGACAGAACAAAGTTTGGATCGACTGCGACGATCCCGGCGGAGACCCGGGCGGCGGCCTCTTCGTTGACTCCGCCTTGCAGGTCATTATGGAGCACGAACCGAAACGGCTGCGTCCGGTCTTCCGGTGCCGTCCAGAAACGGCCCTCCGCCTCATAGCCGTCCGAAGAAGTCGCCTGATAGCGATAATGGGTTCCGGGAGCTAAATCGCGCAGCGTGAAGACATGGCGGTATGCCGGATCCGGTTGAACCGTAACCTGAGTAGCGACACCGGAGACTTCGTGATAGGCCACTTGAGCCTCCGCGGGTTCATGGCGCTCCCAGGCGAGTGTCACGGTGGTACGGGGATCTTCCGTCCATGTCGCCATCACCGTCGTCTGCCAGGTCCGAGCCACGGCAGGAAGAGTCCCCAGGAGCCCACCGACAACCAATCCAAGAAAAAAGGTTTCTCTGTTCATCCGTTCAGTTTACACCATGGGTGGGAGAAAACAAACGGGACGCTTTAACAAAGCATCCAGCGTGGCCGGCGACAGCATCGGTTCAGGGATCGAAGGAGAGAGCCTTCCAGATATCCGGTTCCGTCCGGATCAATGAAACCACCCAATGACTGCGGTCAGAATAGGGCGGCAGATGAAGCGCATATTGCTGAACGCTTCCCGCCTGAATCACCACCATATAGCTGTTGTCGGGCTCCAGCGTATTCAAAATCAAATAGAAATCGGGAGTGACCCCCATTCCCATGAAGTTCACGGAAGCCACACCGTCGGCATTCACGCGGGCAGAAAACGGCATCGGCACGGCAACCGTCTGCCCACCCACCGGGGTGCAGCTGCGCTCCAATAGATCGCCCGCGAAGATTTGCCGGGGAACCAGCTGGGTTTTCAGGATCTCGCCGGACTCTTTGATTGCGGCAAATCCGCTCGAGGACCAAAGCAACTGCCCGCTTTGAATCCCCATCATATATGGGGCCACAATAACAAATTGAATCCGTTTGATGGGATCCTCGACCGCTTTGCCCTCAGATAAAAGCATCGCTTCCGCATCAATGGCCACTAGGCAGAATTGACGAGCAAAATCCTGAAACGAAACATCCGAATCCTTCTGATGAGGGTCATATCCCCCGACCTTCAGGACTCGGGCCAGATAAGAAGGACATTTCTCCGGAATCATTTCCACCGGAGTCGACTGAACTTGAAACAGAATCCGGGGCGCACGGAATGGCGGAGGGGGCCATTCCCACCCGTCCGTCAACCCGAGAGACCAGAGGGCTCCCTGCTCATCATCCGTGACCAGCAATTGCTGAGCCGCTTCATCCCACTGCAATGACTCGATCGTCGCCCCGTTGTCATACCACTGCTGAACCGTGTCGGCGATGGGATCGAACCGATAGATCTTTCCGCCCTCCTCCGCCACCAGCACCGAACCATCTGGTAGAGAGCACAACCCTTCCGGAGAATGAAAAATCTTCTGTGCATGGAAGGTTCGAATCGTATGCGACCTCAAATCCAGACAACCCACATCCCCCGACACCTCACAGGCAAAGAAGGCCACCTTGCCATCCGGCGAGAAACAGGCTGCAGAATAACTGGTCATGACATCATTCAACAGCATCCACCATTCATCCTGATCATCCCGATAGAGAACCGTTCCCCGAAACAGTCCCTCTCGCCTCACATCACTTGCGAATGATTCAACCGTCGAGCCCGCCAGCAGCAGTTCTCCTGCAGGCCCAACCGCCACAGACTCCCAGGCAATTCCGTTGTTCTGGAGGGGGATGGGAACCACCGTCCCATATGGCCGTGGATTCGCAGACTTGGGTGAAAGAGTGAACGAAATCAAGCGACCGCCCGGTACATCCTCCACCACATAGAGATGCCCTTTCCGGTCCAGCGCTATCCCTTCTGGCGAGCGAAGGCCTTCCACAGGCCGACGGGATATGCCCTCCCGGTCAAACACCGACGTTGAGTGATCAAACAGTACCACACGAGTCCCATCCGGTCGGATCCGGACAATCGTCGCGGCGTTTTCTTCCGACACATAGATATCCCCGGTTTTCTCATCCCGCGCCAAACCATCAGGACTGCGCAGGTTGCGGCCAACCGCTGTACCCTGCCAGTCGATATCCGCCGGAGGCAGATTCGTCTTCACCGGAAGAGAAAACGCATCAGGAGACAGGGTGCTGCTCCGGATAGGAGATACGGCTACCGTAGCTTCCGTGCGTGAAACCATAAGAAGCGCAAGGACAATAAACAGAAAAGACATCTGCATGCTCCGGCTGACTTCAATCTGTAAGGCCCCGCTTTTCTTCACGTACGGAGTATATAGCAAATCCCCTGTCCCATGCAATTGCTACATTGAAATGCCCATTCCAGAATGTACGCAGCGCCAAGAACCTGTGAGGCATTGAATCAATCGTGCAAACAAAACGGGACGCTTCCACAAAGCGTCCCGCAAAAGAAAATGGCGTACCTGACAGGAGTCGAACCTGTAACCTCCTGATCCGTAGTCAGGTGCTCTATCCAATTGAGCTACAGGTACACCGATTGAGCTGTGTGTTGTACACTACCGCCCTGTTCTTGGCAACCCCTTCTTTTAGGCCTTTCGCCCAGATCCAAAACAAAATATAGCGCCAACTCAGGTCTCCCCGAACGGTTCCGTTGTCTCGGTTCCATCCGATTTTTTCACCAGCATCTCGATCTTCTTTTCCACTTCATTCAGCTTAGAAGAGCAGATCTTGACGAGTTTCTGGCCCTCCTCGAACGATGCCACCATCTTTTCCAGACCGAGATCGCCGCTTTCCATCTCCGCCGCTATTTCCTCTAGCCGGGCCAGCGCTTTCTCGAAGTTCTGTGTTTTTTCTGCCTTTTCTGCTGTCATCTCGTTCTCCTTCTGCTGCCGGATCCACGGTGGACTGCACCGTGCCATCGGCAAATTCTGTTGTCATCGATGTACCGGGCGGCAGGCTGGCTGCCGAACGGGCCAGCTCACCATTCCTCAACCGGGTCAAACTGTAGCCTCGAGCCAACACCCCCTTGGGGTTCAGCATGCGCAATTGCGCGGCCACATGCTTCAGGGCACGGCGATCCTCTTCCAGACGGGTGCGAAGGGTCCATTCCATGCGCTGGGTTGCCGCATCGGTCCGCTGCCGGATCTCCCGCGGCAGGCCTGCCAGGGCTTGCGGCAGGCGAAGCCGGAAAAAATCCAGCTGGTGACGAGCCTGAGTGGCCCGGCCTTGGATCGCCTGCGCCAGTCGCCGGGCAGAAGTATCCGTCCGCTGCCGGACCAGCTGTGGCAATCCAGCCAGAGCGTTCTGCAGACGGGCCGTCAGATAATCCACCTGCTGCGACAGACGCTGAACCGGCTGCAGCGGATCATGCAGTCCAGGACTCCGGGCGGCACGGTCCAACCGGTTCCGCCAGCCCAGAGCCGAGGTCTGCGCCCCATGTGCCAAGCGCCGCCGCAAATCGGCCAGACGCCTCTCCAGTTCATCTTTCCCGCTGACGACCACTTCCGCCGCCGCGCTGGGTGTCGGCACCCGAACATCTGCGGCATAATCGCTTAGGGTCGTATCGATCTCATGCCCCACCGCGGAAATCACAGGAATCACGGACCGGGCAATCGCCCGCACCACGACCTCCTCGTTGAAGCACCATAAATCTTCAAGACTGCCGCCGCCCCGACCTACAATCAGGACATCCAGCCCGCCCCGCGCATTCAGCCGGTCGATGGCCGCCGCAATTTCCTCTGCCGCCCCGGCCCCCTGCACTCGGACCGGTGCCAGCAAGACATGAAGATTGGCAAACCGGCGATTCAGGACCTGCAGGATATCCCGAATGGCGGCACCTGTAGGAGAGGTCACCAACCCGACATGCTGAGGCAGCGCCGGTAGGGGTTTCTTTCGATCTGCATCAAACAGCCCTTCTGCCGCCAGCTTTTTTTTCAGCGCCTCCAGGCGCAGCATCAGCTCGCCTTCTCCGGCAGGCTCGATCTTTTTGAGAAGAATCTGATAGTCACCCGCAGCCGCATACACCGTGATCTGCCCGAAGGCGCGCACCTGCATCCCGTCACGCAACGGGGTCTTCACCGACGCCAACGCTCCCCGGAACATCACTGCGCGCAACTGGCTGCCGGTATCTTTCAGGGTGAAATAGGCATGGCCGGATGCCGGCGTCCGGAAATTGGAGATCTCCCCCTCCACCCAGATGCTGCCGAATGCCCCCTCCAACGTCCCCTTGATGCGGCGGGTCAGATCCGAAATCTTCCAAACCTGCCTGCGGGATCCGGGAACCGGCGGGTCAGCCACTGGGAAAAGGTCAGACATGCATCCTTACCATTCAACCGGAGCATTGAACTGCTCCATTTCTTCCGGCGTGTACTCCGGCGAGAGCATTTTCATCTTGCCGACCTTGAGCTTGGCTCGGGCCCCCGTCTCCAGATTGCGGACTTCCATATCGCCGATCATGTATACCTTGCGCAGCTTCTTCACAGAATTCACTTCAAAGCGCTTGACGGCCGCCCCGCCGCGCCATGCCTCTCCCCGCACGACAGCATGATAGGCCGGCACCACCCACAAGCGGATGTGGGACCAGCTGGCGTCCGCCGCCCCCTGGGAACCGGTAGACGCTTGTTTCCTATACTCGGGAGGACAATCGATTTCGATGATCTGGCAATCCCAGCGATGGGCCACCTTCTCCGAACCTACGATGCGGGGGTTCGGCCACCAGAAGTAGGAGAAACTCAGATCCATCCAGCTCATCTCGGTACCCTCGACACGTCCGAACAGATCCGGCAGTGGTGCCGGCTCCGGAGGATCCCCCTTAGCAAAGGAAAAAGCGGCCGCGCCTGCCCCCAGTTCCACCGTCATTTCCTCCAGAATAGAACCAAATCCATCAAACAGGCGATAACGGGCGGTCCGTCCCCCCTCCTGCGGCGTCAGTAACGCCTCTGCACGGACAGTCTTACGCGTACGGCCGTTTGGATCCAGCACCCGAATGGAGGCATCCAGTTCCAGCGGCACACCTGGCATCGAGAGGCGAACTTCCTCCATCAGCCGTTCTGCGGCAGGATCCTCCGCCAGGACAGGAAGTGTCCCTATCCACAGTCCAACCGCCAGTGCTCCCGCTATTCGCCACAGTGTTCTCATGCCCCGCATCCTATGCAACCCGGTACCCCGCCGCCAGTTTTTTCGAAACCGGTTCTGACTTCCACCATTGACTTAGGTCTATACCCCATGCTAAACAGCGCCCCTCAAAATGGATTAGAGGCGGGGACCTTTCCCCGGCAGAATGTGATTTACAGAGAAGAGGTAACCGATGGCGACCAAGAAAAAGGCAGCGGCAAAGAAAAGTATCAAGAAACCCTCCGCCCCGGCCAAAAAGAAGGCCGGCAAGACCGCCAACAAAGCGGCAAAAAAAGACGTGGCAAAGAAAACCGTAAAGAAGGCCGTCAAGAAGGCCCTCGCCAAGAAAAATATCGTTCAGAAAGCCGTCCCGAAAAAAACGGTCAAGAAGACGACCAAGAAAGCGGTGGCAAAAAAAGTCCTAAAGACGCCGGTCAAGAAGATTGTCAAAAAGGCCGTCAAGAAAACTCCCGCAAAGAAAAAAATCGTTCTGAAAACCGCGCCGAAGAAAGCGGTCAAAAAGATAACTAAGAAAGCGGCGCCCAAAAAAGCCGTAAAAAAGGCGACCAAGAAGGCCCCGGCCAAAAAGACTGCCAAAAAAGGGGCGGCAAAGGCCCCCGCCAAGAAAAAAATCATTCAGAAAGCGGCAAAGAAATCCTCCAGAAAGTCGGCCACACCGGTTCCGATGGCGATCCCCGAGCCCAAGCCGGCCATCCGCAAGTCCAAGCCCCCCCGCCCGTTCAAAAAAGACGAGCTGGAGTTTTTCCGCACCCAGCTTGAAAAGCAACTGGAACTGATCCAGGGAAATCTGAATGCGTTGGCCGGCGACAATCTCAAACGCTCTCCCAGCGATTCAGCGGGGAAGAAAAGCTCCCCCTCCACCCACATGGCGGATCAGGGAACCGACAATTTTGATCGTGAACTGGCCTTGAATCTGGCTTCCGGCCGTCAGGAATCCCTCTACGATATCGAAGATGCCATGCAGCGCATGGAAGACGGCACCTATGGGATCTGCGAAGCCTGTGACAACGGAATCGAGCGCGCACGCCTGCGGGCCCTGCCCTTCGCCAAGAAGTGCATGGTCTGTCAGAATGCCGCGGAACGCGGCCGCACCCGCTACCGTCCCTTTGGCGGCACTCTGCCTCTGCAGCAGATGGCCATCCAAGATGCCACCGATGCACCGGACCCGATGGGCTAACCCCCAGCCCGACCGCCCATGACACCCCTGCTTGTCGCCCTCTATGTGATCCTGTTGGATCAGGCCTCCAAGGAATGGGTGCGCGGGGCTTTTTCTCTGCATGAATCCGTCCCCCTAATTCCGGGCTTCTTCAACCTGACCTATATCCGGAACACCGGTGCCGCGTGGGGCATGTTCAGCAACCACACCTGGGCTCTCTCGCTCCTGGCCCTCGTGATGCTTGTACTCCTGATCGTCTTTCGCCGCAAAATCATGCCGCCAGGCATGTTGAACCGTGTAGCGCTCGGCCTGCTCTGCGGCGGCATCGTGGGGAATCTTCTCGACCGGCTTCGCCTCGACTATGTCACCGACTATCTGGATGTCTACGTCGGCAGCTGGCACTGGCCCGCTTTCAATATCGCCGATTCCGCCATCTGCATCGGTGTCGGCCTCTATGTCCTGGGCACGCTCCTGGCCAAGCCCCCCAAGGCCGCCGACCAATCAACAGACCTCCCCTCTCCATGAGTTTTCCACACCATGGACAAAAGTTTCAGACGGTTTCCACACCATGGAAAAAAGTTTTCCACACTATGGAAGAAATGGATTCCGCCTTGCTGCCGCGCCTGACGGGACCCGGGGTTCCATGACGCTGTCCGCACACATTCTGGTGGGACAGACGGCTTCCGGGAAAAGTGCGGTGGCGCACGAACTGGCCCTCTCCACCCACCCCATCCGGCCGATTCTCTCCGCGGACTCCATGGCGATTTATCGCGATATGGATATCGGAACAGCAAAACCAGAACCGCAGGAGCGAGCGGCTGTGCCGTCCTTCGGATTCGATCTGGTGACGCCCGACCAGCCCTTTTCTGTCGGCGACTACCGCGCGGCGGTCCAGACCGTGGTCCCGCAGCTGATCGCCTGCGGCGCCCCGCCCATTGTCGTCGGCGGCACCGGTCTCTATGTCCGCTGTCTCAGCGAAGGGCTGGATAGCGCGGCAGTGACCGATCCGGCCCCGCGGGCCCATGCCGAGGCCCTGCTGGAGGCCGAAGGACTGGAAGCTCTCCAGGCGGCCACGCGGGCGCTGAATCCCGCCGAGTATGCCCACCTGCGGGACCCCGAAAACCCGCGACGGGTGATTCGGGCCTATGAATTGCTTGCCAGCGGCCATCCCCTGCCCGCTGCAACCGACCGGCACCGCCCCAAAATCGCGGGCCTCCGCCTGCCGGTCGAGGAGCTTCGGGGCCGTATTCAGCGACGCGCGCGCCAGATGTTCGCCTATGGGCTCGTGGAGGAAGTCCGCACCCTGCGCGAACGCTATCCCGTCCTTTCCTCAACGGCCCGCAAAGCGATCGGCTATGAAGAGGCTGGACGCGTCCTGGACGGAGAAATATCCGAAGAGGAAGGAATCCGCCTGACGGCGATCCGCACGAGCCAGTATGCCAAGCGCCAGATGACCTGGTTCCGCAAGCAGGCGGATGTGGTGTGGGTGGATGTTCGTCCGGATGAGTCCGTCCCGAAGATCGCCAGCCGTGTCCAGCGGATCTGGGCCACCCATGGCCCCACCGCTCTGAAACTCGATCCCGTTCGAAAATAAATTGAAAAATGCGCCTGGATGAGGAACTCTTCTCCCCATGCCCACAAAAAAACCAAACGCCCATGGGAATCTCTTCCTCGTCTATGGAACGGACGATCTATCCGCCCTGCGCAAAGCGGATGAAATCGTTGCCCGGCTCTGTCCGCCGGAAGAGCAGGCCTTCGGGCTGGAGACGCTAAGCCCGGAATCCGGCGACAAGCTCGCGGATAATGTATGCGCCATGCTTCGCAATACCATTGAAGCCCTTCTGACCCCTTCCTTCCTCGGCGGAAACAAAACCATTTATCTCCGTGGGGCCCCCTTCTTCGATCCGCTCTCCGAGCCAGGAAAGTTTGAGTCGGTCAAAGCCGAGGTGACACGTCTGACCGACCTGCTCAAGCAGGGGCTGGCGGAGGGGGTTTCGTTTGTCGTGCTGACGACCAAGGTCCACAAGGCCACCGCCTTTTTCAAAACCTGCAAGAGTCTGGGCGAAATTCACGCTTTCGATCAGCCCGACAAAGAAAAAGAGGCCGCAATCGATTTTGTTCCCCGGGTGGAAGAACTGCTCACGCAAACCGGCCTCCAGATGTCCGGCCCCGTTTTCAGCGCCTTCCTGGGCCGCACCGGCTACAGCCTGCGTCAGGTGTCCAGCGAGATTGAAAAACTCTCGCTCTATCTGGGTGACCGGAAAGAGGTCACGCTGGCGGACATCCAGTTAATGGTCGCCACCGTCCGGGAGAATAAGTTCTATGAATATGCCGACACCTTCTGCAAGGGGAACCTGGCGGAAACGCTGAGCATCCTGCATCTGATGTTTTCACAGGGGCAATCGCCGGTCGGATTGGTGATCAACCTTCAGAACCGCCTGCGGGAAATGCTCGTCATGCGCGACTGCATCGACCGCCGGTGGGTCGAGATCTCCTGGCGGGGCAAATGGTGCAACCTCAACTGGCGGGTACCCCCCGAGGGAGAAGCCTTGCTGGGTTCCCTTGAAAAAGACCCGCGCAAGGGCAACCCGTTTGCCGTGGGCATGCAGGCGGGACAAGCCTCGCTCTTCCCCGCCGGACTTTGGTTCCGCTGGCTGAATGCCGCGGTGGATGCGCAGGCCTCCATGACCGGCGGCGAGGCCATTGACCCCAAAATTGCCCTGGAACTGTTTACGACCCGCTCGCTGGGAGCCGTTACCAGTCCATAGTGAATGTGCAGGTGATCTAGAATGGTCCAGAGCTTTGGAGAGAAAGCGCCACGAGCCGGGTCAACCCGGTGTGTACAATCAGCCGACCCCGACCGGCGGCATCCCGCCGCGGGCACCTCCCTTTGAGACTCCTTGACCTTCCCCAATCAATGGGGCATTCTTCGCCAACACCTCGCGTAAAGGAACTGTTTCATTTTCATCACTACTCATAACTGATCTATAGTCTCAGGATGCTTTTTAACTCGTTAGATTTTGCCGTATTTTTTGCGGTGGTATATGGCGCCTATGTGCTGTTGCCACATCGCGGACAAAACCTGCTGCTTCTGGCTGCGAGCTATTTCTTTTATGGATGCTGGGATTGGCGCTTTTTGTCGCTCATCGCCATTTCTACCACGGTGGACTTTCTTGTGGCGCAAGCCATTCACCGCCATTCGGAACAGCGGACCCGAAAGGCCTTCCTCACCGTCAGCATGGTGGTCAACCTCGGCATCCTCGGGTTCTTTAAATACTTCGATTTCTTTGTGGGCAGCGCGGAATCCCTGCTGATGTCGATGGGGTTCAGTCCGGGACACCTTCACCTCAACATTGTCCTGCCGGTGGGCATCTCGTTCTATACCTTCCAGTCCATGAGCTACACCATCGACGTGTATCGCCGACAGCTGGTCCCGACCAAGCGCTTTCTGGATTATGCCCTCTTTGTTTCCCTGTTCACCCAGCTGGTGGCCGGGCCGATTGAACGGGCCTCCCACCTGCTTTCCCAGGTGACCCATAAGCGCATCATCACCTGGCCGAATATTCAGGCCGGAGCCTGGCTCTTTTTCTGGGGGCTCTTCAAGAAGATGGTCATCGGGGACAATATCGCCGGGATCGCCGACCAGGTGTTCTCCGGCGGCATCGAGTGGGGTGCCGGCACCGTGATGCTGGGGGTCTACGCTTTTGCCCTGCAGATCTTTTGCGACTTTTCCGCCTATAGTGATATGGCTCGTGGACTCGGAAAGTTCATGGGATTCGATATCATGGTGAACTTCCGGAATCCGTATTTTGCGACCGACCCAAGCGATTTCTGGCGGCGCTGGCATATCAGCCTCTCCTCCTGGCTGAGGGATTATCTGTACATCCCGCTGGGCGGAAACCGTAAGGGCCCGCGCCGGACCTATGTGAACCTGATGACAACCATGGCCCTCGGGGGCCTGTGGCATGGGGCCTCCTGGACGTTTGTCTTATGGGGGGTCTTCCACGGGATGATGCTTTCCATCCATCGCTGGATCCGGGGAGAGGGAAAAGCGGTCCAACCCTTGACCGCTGGGCCGCGCCTGGCGAATGGTGCTGCTGTTTCACGCAGTCTGCTTCGGCTGGCTTCTATTCCGGGCGGAATCCATCGGAGATGTCGTCCACATGCTGGCTGCGATTGTGCGCAATCCATCCATTCCGGGCATATGTCTGACCTGGATCTTCCAGATGATGGTACTGGGCGCTCCCCTCCTGTTCGTCCAAATTCTCCAGGAACGCACCCGGGATACCCTGGCCCCGCTGAAACTATCTCTTTTCCCTCGAACCGCCCTGTATCTGGGAATGCTGCTGATGATGATTCTTCTTTCCGATACCGGAAGCCGTGCCTTTATCTATTTCCAATTCTAACCCCATGAATGATCCCATCCATCCTGAAACCTTTGAACGCGATGAACGCCGCTGGTTGCGCCGCTATGGCTGGCTGTTTCCCCTTATCGGGCTCCCACTCGGCATGTTCATCATGGGCTGCTTATGGGGCGGCATCCTGCTGATCCGCTCCTTCTGTCCCAGTCATTGGGCCGATTGGCTCTCCCTCAAAGGGCTGGCCCTGGGCGTGTGTTTCAGCCTGATTCCCCTTCTGTGGTGGGTGGGAATCCAGATCGACCGCAAAACAGGATATCGGCTTCGCCGCTGGCCGGTGGCCCCCGTGCTGGGGGTTCTGGGCGTGATTCTGTTTGAATCCCTCTTTCGTTCCATGCCGGGCCAGTCCATTCTCTGGCAAGCGGTCCGCTCCCGCGCCGGGGATCAATACCTCGCCCGCGAAATCAGCCTGTTGCGTGAAAATGCCGCCACCCTCCGGAATCCAGCGAGCCGTCAAGAACCGGGCATCGTTGTGATGGGGTCCAGCCAGATGGTGTATGCCGCCGATGTCCCTCGGCTGGGGACGTTGACGGGAATCCCGATCTTCAGACGGGCGATGGCCGGACTGTTCCCGAGCGAACTGGTGGCCAGTCAGGAATTCGCCGATTTCAATCCCGACAATCGGCTGATCCTGATGCTCTCCGGATTCGACCTCGGAGCACGAGAGGATCTGTATCCAGATGCCATCCGGCCCCTCGCCACACCGGCCGGCATGCGCCATGTGCGATCCGCTGCTTCCGGACGCTTTCTGCTGGATCACTGGCGGACATTCGCAGACCTGGATTTCGCCGCTCGATGCGACCTGTGGCGATCCAGAGATTATGTCCGGTTCCTTCTGGCACATCCTTTCGACACCTGCGTCCTAGACAAGGAGAAGAGCCCGGACACTAGTGCGGAATCCCAGAAGGCCGCCTATGCGCAACTCGGTAAGAACAAACAAATGGTGGCGGTGTGCAAAGGGGCCCTGGCTGGATTTTTTCAAGAGATGTCCGGACGCTGCAAGCAGATCATCGTTTTTGAAGGGCGAGTCAACCCCGCCTACCCCTCCGGGAACCTGAATGAGATGTCCCGGCAAATGCATGAATTTCTTCTCGCGCAGGAGCGGCAGGGAACCATCCGTTATGTCCAGCTCGATGAACAGAATATTGATCTGCCGGAATCCTTCTGGAAAGACATGACCCATGTGAATCCGGACGGTCGGAGAATCATGACCGATATGTTCGCGCGGATCCTGACCACGCCCTCTCTTCAGAAATAGATCTCTCCCCCGCAAATAAAAAGTGGCTCAAGGGCGCACCGGATTCCCGGATGCGACCGGCGGCGCGCCGGTAAGCGCCTGGTGAACCACTGCCGCCATTTTCTTTGAGGCAACACCGTTCGGATGAATCTGATCAGGAAATAGGTCTGATTGGTTCATAAGCGGGGTATAGAGATCCACAACAGGTATCCCGTACTTTCGCGCCACTTTCCGGATCACCGGTTGCATTTCACGAATGCGTCCATCATCAAACCCCCATTGACCGGGAAACATCGGAGTAGGAAGGCAGATCCAGATTTGGGGGTTTGATTCCAATTGCTGCAGGGCTTGGATCAAGCGTTTGTAATCTTTCTCAAAGTCTTTCTTGTAATACCAGTTCCGGGGCCTGGAGTCGTTCGTACCCAGCAGAATGACAACGACATCGGGTTCATACTCCAGCACAGCCGGAAGTTTTAGTGTTAGATAGGGATAACCGCCAAAAGACAGTACACACCCCCCGCCGACACTGAAGTCCTGAACGTCCCACCGGTCACCTAAACTGTCCCGCAGATGGACCGGCCAGCAGTCGTCGCACGCGGTGATACTGTCCCCGACGCAAGCAAGCCGCACCTTCGCTGGATACGCGGCCGGATCCACCGGATCATCCCGGACGCGTGGAGCGCAGGCACCAAGCAGTGCGGTCAGCAGCAAGAATATCAGCCATGGGCTGCGAGGCCATCGACGACCTGTCTCACCGAATTTTTTGATATGGATTGTCGCATTCATCTTATTTGGTGGGTTCCGCAGGATTCACCGCTCAGATGACTTTGCCTCGTCTCTCCATCTCATTCAACCTCAAACCCCTGTACAATAGGCCTTAAACCCTATGATTTTCGGCGTGAACACC
>CAZGMQ010000052.1:15434-23050 GCA_964526745.1 uncultured Verrucomicrobiota bacterium | reverse complement strand
AATCGGCCCCCCGTTCACCGCCCCTTCGGTGTCATGCTTATTTGAGGCAACACGCTCGGCACTTTCTTTGGTTTTCTTATTTGCACGAGCATTGAAATGGAGTACAAAAACGTGTTGCCAGAGGGCCAGTAGAATGTTTTACTAGACTGATATTCGTGGTTCGCTGTGAACCCGTTAAGGAGTACGCGATATGGACATGGATCGTATCAAAACTGTAATCGACCTGATGTGTGAGAACGAACTCAGCGAGTTCGCTATTGAGGAACAGGATTTCAAGCTGTCGCTGAAACGCGGCGGAGCCGTTCAGATGGTGGCTGCCCCGTCCGCGGCCGCACTGGCCCCTGCGGCCGCGCCTGCCGCGGCCCCTGCCGAAGCCGCTCCCGCACCGGAAGATAATTTAACCCCCATTGAGTCCCCCTTGGTCGGCACGTTCTATCGGGCGGGATCGCCGGATGCGGAACCCTTTGCCTCCGTCGGCACGTCGGTGAACAAGAATACCGTGATCTGTATCATCGAAGCCATGAAGGTCATGAATGAGATCAAGGCGGAGACCAGTGGGGTCATCAAGAAGGTGTTGGTTGAGAACGCCACGGCGGTGCAGTTCGGCCAGCCGATGTTCCTGATCGAAAAAGGGTGAGGCCACAATGTTTAAGCGGATCCTGATTGCGAATCGGGGGGAGATTGCCGTTCGTGTCATCCGGGCCTGTCGTGAGATGGGCATCCGGACCGTCGCGGTCTATTCCCAGCCGGATGAGACGTGTCTGCATGTGCAACTGGCCGACGAAGCCGTCTGCATCGGCCCGTCCCCGGCTTCGGAAAGCTATCTAAAGATTTCCAACATCATCAGTGCCGCGGAGGTGACGAATGTGGATGCCATCCATCCGGGATTCGGCTTCCTGTCGGAGAACGCCCACTTCGCGGATATTTGCGAAGACTGCGGTATCACCTTTATCGGTCCGTCCCAGGACAACATCCGCAACATGGGCGACAAGAACAAGGCGCGCGAGCTGATGCGTAAAGCCGGTGTACCGATCACGCCGGGCAGCGATGGCATCGTGGAAACGCAGGAAGAAGCGCTGAAGATTGCGCGGAAGCTGGGCTATCCCGTGCTGGTCAAGGCCAAGGCGGGTGGTGGAGGCAAGGGCATGCGCATTGCCCGGAACGACATCAGCCTGGCCCAGGGATTCATGACTGCGAGCTCCGAAGCGGAACGCGCCTTCGGCAATGGGGAAGTGTATATCGAAAAACTGGTCGAACGCGCCCGGCACATCGAGGTGCAGTTGATGGCGGACAAGCACGGGCACGTCTATCAGCTGGGCGAGCGCGATTGCAGCATCCAGCGGCGGCATCAGAAGCTGCTGGAGGAAACCCCCAGCCCGGCGCTGACCCCGGATCGACGCAAGAAGCTGCTCAAGGCGGCCGTGAAGGCGGCCCAGGCCTGCAATTTGACGAGCGTGGCGACCATTGAATTTTTGTGGAATGAAGACACACAGGAATTCTATTTCATGGAAATGAACACCCGCATCCAGGTGGAACATCCCATCAGCGAAGAGGTGACGGGGATCGACCTGATTCAGGCCCAGATCCGCGCGGCGGCGGGTGAAGTGCTGAAGTACTCCGAGCGTGACATCGCCCCGAGCGGTCATGCCATCGAAGTGCGCGTGAATGCCGAAAATCCCTATAAGAACTTCACGCCGTCTCCGGGGCCGATCACCGCGGTCCATTTCCCGGGAGGTCCCGGAATCCGGATCGACTCCCATGTGTATTCCGGCTACGAGATCCCGCCGTTCTATGACAGCATGATCGGGAAAATCATTGCCCGCGGCCGTACCCGTGAAGAAGCCATGACGCGGATGGTGCGGGCCTTGGCGGAATTCAAAATGGTCGGTCCTTCGACCACCGTTCCCGTGGCCCAGGCCCTTCTGGCCGATGCGCGCTTTATTCGCGGGGAATATAATACGCATTTCCTCGAGCAGTTTATGGATGACGTGTTCTGGGTTTCCTGACGATCTGAAAGGTGGGCTCCCGCCGCATGAGTATTTCAAGCCGGGCATCTTGGACGCACGCAAGAAGTTCTCTGGAATATGGGGTAGAAGGGGTTCTCAGCCGTTTGTCCGAAGATCCGCGAGCCGCCGGCCCCTGCCCCTCGAAAGCACGGGTGGTTGTACTCGGTGGCGGAACCGGCCTTTCCACCGTCCTCGGCGGGAATGCGTCGATTGCTTCTTGGCCCCATCGCCCCCCCGCTGGGCTGACGGAAGAATTTTCATCGGTATCCGTCGGAGTTTGCACGACCGACGATGGCGGCTCGACAGGAGAACTGGTCCGCCGTCTGCCGATGATTGGAATCGGCGACCTGCGGAAGGTGCTCCTGTCGATGATCAACCGAAAGAAACTGGCCGGTCTCTATGGGGCTGAATCTCCGGCGTTGCCGATCATCCAGCAGGTCTTTCTCCATCGGTTTGGCGCCCGGAGTCCACGTCGTGAGGAATTGTGTGATCCGGTGCGCGTGCTGGCGCCTGCCCTGCGGAAGGCCTGTCCGCCCGCCTTGCGGGCGGCATTGTGTCGCTTGACGGCGGGACTGAATCCTACGGTGGAAGGGCAACTGCGCGTGCCGGGCCATTGTCTGGGAAATCTCTTGTTGACCGCCGCGGTCTTTCGCGGGTGTCGGACCCCGTTGCGGGCTCCTTCTGCCACTGCGATGGATACGGGTGTGAAGGCAGTGTGTGCCATCATTGGTGTGCCGGCCGGGCGTGTGGTGGCGGCCACCGCGTCGCCGGGCGTCCTGATCTATGAATATGCCAACGGGGTGGTGGCCACGGGGCAGTCCCGTGCCGCGCGGGCCCGGCGGGGATGCGCAGTCCGTCGGGTGCGTATCTCCTTTGCCGGAGCGCCGAAGGCGAATCAACACCTGCTCCGGCGCCTGCGGGCGGCAGACCTCATTGTGTTCGCACCGGGCAGTTTGTATAGTAGCATGCTGCCTCTGCTGCTGACACCGGGTGTGGTGGAGGCGATTCGGGCAAATCGTCGGGCCATCAAAATCCTCGGGGCTAACCTCTGGATTCAGGAGGGGGAGACCGACATGTCCTTCCGGGAGGAAAGCCGCGGCTTTTGGGTCTCCGAGCTCATCGAAGCGTACGGGCGCAATGTGCCCGGAGGGGCCGCGGGTCTCTTTGATGTGGTGCTGGCCACCAGTTTGGATACCGTGCCCGGAAGCATCATTCGAAACTACGCCCTGGAAGGGAAGCATCCGATCCATCTGGACCGCTCGCGAGTGTCGGAGTTGGGCGTGATGCCGGTGGAAACGAGCCTGTTCTCCACTCATCGATGGCAGCGCGATTCGATGATTCATCATGATCCCGCCCGCTTTGCTGCCGCGGTCCGTACCGTATTTGAGGGATTGGTTCGGGGCGACTTCCGTTCGTCCGGCCGGCGGCATAGGAAGGGGCTGGCCGTATTGTCGGGCCCCCGTGTGCTGTCGGGACCGTCCGCCTGTGCGCGGATGGCGGCCGTGACAGAGGCGTTGTCGACCAAAGCCATTCGTCCTGCCGCCCTGCGCCGTTCTCTGGAGGATTTTCTATGGGAGAATCCGGATGTGCAGGCGGAACAGTTGGCCTTTTTCGACGGGGTTCAGGTGGTCCCGGATGCCCGATGGAAACGTAGTCGCAAGTGGGACAATGTGCTGGGGTATTATGATCCGGACTCCAGACGGATCATGCTGCATGCGCATGCGCTGAAAAAAGAGTGGACCTTGAAAGCCAACTTTGCCGTGGCCCTGGGCGAATCTCTGCTGGGGCGCTACATCGCCCGAAAACAGTGGGGCGAGAGCCCGGCCGGGGAGGGGTGCCGCACTTATGCCATTGACCTGCGTTCTCCTGATCAGCGGGATGGATATCTTTCGGATGCGGCTCTGCGGGCTTATTTGCGGGTGGCCCTGATGAATCCCCGTGCAGGAAATCCGTTACGGTTTTGGCAGCCGGTGGCCAAGGGAATGGGCTTTCTGCCGTGCGGCCTCCTGTTCGGGCTGGCCGTGGCCTGGTATCTGGACAGCGCGTATGTGCCGGCATTGGATTTCGAGATGCGGATGCTGCAATGGCCGACTTCGCGCCTGCTGCCCTATCAGGTGCGGGCCCGGACCCGTCACAGGAAACTGGTCCGGTTCATTCGGGAAGAGGTCTTCGGCAACGGATGAGGTGGGTCGGGGAGCATTGTTTGCTTTTCTTGCTTCCCCCGCATGCGTAGCATACCTCTCATGGCATCGAATCCTCCCAACGACAAACAACTACTCTCCACCGGGCGTCATTTGCGATTCGTCGAGCGGAACAGGTGGGAGTTTGTTGAACGCCCCGATATCTCCGGAATTGTGGTCATACTGGGGTTGACCGATCACAATGGAGTGGTCCTGGTGTCGCAGTGGCGGGAGCCTGTGACCGCATGGGTTGTGGAGCTTCCCGCCGGGTTGGCTGGCGACCGGTATGAAGATCGACAGGAAACACTGCCGGATGCGGCTGCACGTGAGTTTTTTGAAGAAACCGGCTTTCGGGCCGATGCCATGGAAGAGTGGCTGACGGGGCCGCCCAGTCCTGGATTGTCGAGTGAACTGGTGACTTTTTACCGGGCGTATGGGCTCCGGCGGGTCGGTCCCGGCGGGGGCGAGGAGGGAGAGGGCGTGCGTGCTCATGTGATCCCGCTGGCCCGACTGGATTCGTGGCTGGATGGAATGCGAACTCGAGGTGTGCTGGTGGATCCCAAGGTCCTGGCCGGCGCCTACCTGTTGAGTCGGGAACTAAACGAGGCGATGGATGAGTGACGAACCGTTATCAGAAAAAGAAGTCGGTCCCGAAGTGGGAGTGTCCTCGGTGGTGTTCGAGGTGCCCGAGGGAAAGAAAATTTCTCTGGGGGCGCCTAATCTGATTGTATTGGCCAACGGCCGGCTGTTGGCTGCCTTTGATCAGATGGGACCGGATGTCAAAAAACTCACCGGGAAAAAAGGGCATAATGCCAAGCGGAACCGCTGGATGCAGGGACTTGTCATGTCTTCAAGCGATGGCGGCGGCTCCTGGCAGCGGGTCGCCACCTATCCGTTCAGGCGAGCCACTTTGTTTCGGGATGGAGGGGATGTCTATTTGCTGGGAGAGGCCTCTGGCGGTCTGTCTTTGATGCGCTCGCCGGATGGTGGGACCAGTTGGTCTTCCCCGATGGAACTGACCGGTGATTTGGATTTATGGTTCTCACCGACTACCATGTTGGCGGAGGGCGATTTCTGGGTGATCCCCTGTCTGGTCCCTTCGGACGGCGGGATGGGGCTGACCTCCTGGCGGGCGCCTCGAGGCGCAAGCCTGATGAACCGGAAAGCTTGGACCCAGGGGCCTGTTTCCCCTCCATTGTCCAAATGGATCAACTCGGCCTCCTCTGCGGGCTGCGGGGTTCCTCAAGGCGGAATGGCTCCGGCCTGGCGGGATCCGGTATTGATCCGTATTTCGGATGCCCGGCACCCGTGGTATGGGGAGGGAGGCCTGCACATGCTGGCGGCCACCCGGTCCGGCCGGCAGCATTGGGCATCGCTCATGCGCCTGGACCCGTCGGATCTTTCCTGGTCCCTCCAGCGGACTCCCGCAGGCGAGCCGTGGGTCTGGATCCCCTGCCCGGGCGGTCACGAGAAGTTTGATTTGCTTTATGATAAGCCCAGTAGCCGATATTGGCTGGCGGGAAGCCGTGGTTTGCCCGGATTACCCTTGGGGCGGGAGGTGTCGCAAGAGGCCGGCCTGCACCGGATCGGACTCTGGTCGTCCGCCAATTTGGTGGATTGGCAGTTTTCCTCGGAGATCGCCGCCGGAGAAGAGGGGCCGTCCGGCATCCGGTGCGACCCGTCCTCGGCCATCAGCGGGAACGATTGGGTCTGGGTGTGCCGCGCGGGCGGTGCCGCCTGCCGGAATGCCCGCGAACTGCGTCAGATTCTGTGCGGTCGCTTGGTGGATTTCCGCTCGAAACCCTCATGATTTTAGGCGTGATTTCCCGCCCGATATCCGATACGCTGGCCGTACATAATTTTGGGAGACTCACCGAATGAACGATACCGAACCATCGACGCGTGAAACGCGTTTTCGCTTCTTGCTTCCGTTGCTTTTGCTGGCAGGGGCCTTGGGCCTTTATGGCTTGACCCTGAGCACGGGCGCTTTTCCTGGGCTTCCTGCAAAAAGCCTGGTCTGGCATTTAGGCCTCAATTTTGACTCCACCTTGCTGGATTCCCTCTGGGGCCGGATGGTCCGCCTGTGTGCGGCACTGCCGGGTGGCTCGGTCGCATGGGCCACCGGCTGGCTGAGTGCGATCTTTGGTGCGGCCTGTGTGGCCCTGTCCAGCGCGCTGATGATCCGCGTCCGGTACAAGCTTCATGACGAACATGATCCCGAGGAAGTAGCTCGGGAATCGCAGGCACGCCTGCTTGCGGGATTGACCACGGGCCTATTTTTGATGGTCAGCATCCCGTTTTGGATTCTATCCACGCGTTCTCTTCCGGGGACCTTCCACCTGTTCCTGCTCTTGGCGGCTGCCTGGTTCTTTTCGGAATACCAACGCACAGGGAAACCTAGTCGCTTGTATGCGCTGGGATTGATTTACGGGGTGGGAATCACGGAATTTGCGACCTTCTGGGTGTTTGCGCCGCTGGCCGCTTTGCTGGTGATTCGCGCGATGCTTCAGCGGGCTGAGTTCCGCTGGTCCGTCATTTTCCGAACGGCGCTCTTTCTCATTCCCGGACTCCTGTTGTATCCGCTCAATGCATGGACGCTTTGGTCCAACCCCACCACGGCCCTGCGCGGATTCACGTCGATGTGGGGTGTGCTCTGGTATATCTGGCGGGACCAGTGGCATTTGATTGCCAATGCCCCCCAGACAACCGGGTTCCTCCTGGTGATGGCCTTGACCGTTGTCCCATGGGGGGTGTTGTTCCTGCTCCGGGCCAAACGGCCCGCCTGGCGCTATCGGGTCTGGCCGATTCTGTTGCGATGGGTGGTCTTGGCGGCCGCATTGGGTGCCGTTTTCAATGCGCCGCTTTCCCCGTGGAATTTCTTCGGCATGTTTTATGTGATGGTGACCCCGTATCTGATTCTGGCCGTTTGCGTGGGATATGTCGCCGGTGAGTTCTGGGTGATGGGGCAGAGGCGGGACCATCGGAACGCCGGTATCGGTCAACCGCTGCGTTCCGTGATGGGCGTGATCGGCATCCTGATTCCATTGGCTGTCTTGGCCGCAGGGGTTTTGAATTATCCGGTGGCCAACGGTCGTTCTGGTGGAGCCGTGGAGCAGGCTGCCGCTCAAGTGCTGGATGATCTTCAGGGGAGGGATATTGTGCTCTCCAATGGGGTGCTGGATGATTCTCTCCGTTTGCTGGTTCACCAGCGCGGACTCGATAGCCTGGTTATCAATTTGTCGCAAACAACGGCCAAACCCTATCGTCAGTATTTGGCGGGTTTCTTCACCGCCTCCCGTCAGCAAGCCTTGTTGCAGGTGGGCTTCAGCCCGTTTCTTCAGGATTTGATGTCTCAAGAGGGTGGGGTGGCCCGCGTGGCCGCCATCGACAACGCCGATCTGATGCGTGAATTCGGATATCTGGAGCCGGA
>CAZGMQ010000052.1:0-15334 GCA_964526745.1 uncultured Verrucomicrobiota bacterium | reverse complement strand
TGGTCCGGAACGGAATGATGTGGGCTGTGTCCGGAAAGCCCCGACGGGCCGAAGCGGAGCTGCTTCGGGCCTCCGGAAAACAGGGGGTCAACGCGGAAGTGAAAGCCTTCCTCGGTCGTGCGTATCTGCAAAGTGGCGATGTGCAACGCAGCGCTGAATTTTATCGGGAAGTGCTTCAAGAGAAGCCATCCGATCCGAAGGCCTTGTTGATGTTGGCAGAACTGTCCATGAATGCAGAAGACTACGCAGGTGCCAAGGCATACTTTGCCCGCGCGGAAGAGGCGGGGGTTCCCGCCAATACCCTCCAGTTTGACCGGGCGGTCCTGATGTATCTGCAGGGCGATACAGAAGGGGCGCTTGCTGGTCTCAAGTCTCTGGTGAAACTGGATAAGGAAAATATTCGCGCCTGGGCTCTGTTGGCGATGTTGAGCAGTGACGGGCGGGATTCCGCCGTCTATGAAACGGCCTTGAAAACGCTGAAGAATCTACAGGGGAGTTCCCCGGACGTCCGTCTGATGCTGGCGGAACTCCATATGAATCGGAAAGAGTGGGCGGCTGCCCGTACGGAGCTTGAACAGGTCGCCCGCATGAACCCCCGCCTTCTTCGCGCCTGGGAAATGCTGGTTTCGGTGGATTTCCAAGAGCGGAAGCGCGAACTAGCAGAAGATCATGTGCGCGCCTTGTTGACCCTCGATCCGGAGAACTACACGGGGAATCTGATGCTGGGGTCTTTCCAATATGCGCGGGCCCAGTATTCCCTGGCAGAGTCGTCCTACCGGGCAGCGTTGGCGAGCCGACGGGCTCCTGAGGCTTTGAATGATCTGGCGTACCTGTTGATGATTAAAGGGGGGCAGATGGAGGAGGCCCTGGCCTTGGTCGATGAGGCGCTGGCCTTGCAGCCCCAGAATGCCATTTTCCTGTCCACCCGTGGTGAACTTTACCTGCGTGAAGGCCGCTTAGATGAGGCTGAGGCTGATTTGCAGCAAGTGTTGTTCGCCATGCCGGACACTTCGCCGGCCCTTCTCCTGTCCGCGCAACTGTATGCGGCTCGCGGTCAAAAAGAAGCGGCCCTGGAGCTGGCTCACGGCTTGGTCGATCGCCAGGGAGAACTGCCGGCCGAGCAGCAGGTGCAGTTGCAGGAATTACTGAAACAGTTGGAGTAGAGAGCTCGGACACCGTGGACCCTCCGGCTGTGTTCAGTCGTGTCCGATGAGGAGAACCCCCCGGCTTGAGTGATATGAATATCCTTTCTCATTCAAATATAGCAACGGATCCCCAAGGGGCATCCCATTCCTTTTTCCCGGTGCATCGTGAGGATTCGCATGGAGTGGGGCGAGACCCCCATGAGCGCCTCAAGGTCGATCCTATGGCCGATCAATTCCCTTCGGAACGTCAGATCGGCATTTTTCTGTTCCTGTTTTCTTTGCTGCTCTATTTGGTATCCATGAGTTGGAGCCCGTTTCCCGGATTACCTACACATGAACTGATGTTGCAGCTGAAACTGGAGTCCACACCCGGTGTATTGGATTCATTATGGGGGTGGTTGCTGCGCGTGTTTGTCCGCCTGCCCGGGCTTTCCGTCTCGGCCTGGGCCGGCTTGTTCAGTGCCATTTGCGGTGCGGCCTGTGTGAGCCTGCTAGGACGTTTGATGACACGTGTGGGGTATTTGATCCGGAATGAACCCGGTCCTCAATCGTTCATCCGCGAAGCCCAGGCACGCCGGATCTCCGGTCTCGTCGCGGGGCTGTATCTCGCCTGCTGCATTCCCTTCTGGGTGGTTTCCACTCGCTCTCTCCCCGGCTCCTTTCATCTGCTGCTGCTGCTTGCGGCCGTCTGGTTCTTTTCCCAGTATCAGCATTGGGGAAAACGGAGGTATCTCGTCCTCCTGGGCCTTTTCTATGGTATTGGTATTCCTGAATTCGCCACCTTCATTGTTTTCCTCCCCCTGACCATCTGTCTGGTGGCTCGCGAGATGTTCCGATGGAAATGCATGACCTCCTGGCGGACCCATCTGCTGTTGTGGAGCGGGTTTCTGCTCGGACTGTCCTTCTATTTGTTCAATGCGTATGTGCTGTATCGACGAGGGGCCTATTTGGGGCTGTACCCGACCATGTGGCAGGCGCTGTTTGAGATTTTCAATTCTCAGATGAGCATCATGTTTCAAGTACGGTATAGTCCCGGATTTCCCGTGATCATGTTCTTTGCCCTGGTGCCCTGGCTGACCCTGTTCGCCATGTCCCGTCGCTCCCCTTGGTTTTACGAGTGGGGGCAGGTGCTGGTCCGGTTCATCTTTCTCGGGGGGGGATTGGCCGTCTTGTTCAATGCCCCCTTCTCTCCATGGAAGCTGTTGGGCTTCAGCTATGTGATGGTGACTCCCTATCTCATTCTTGCGGTTTGTGTGGGGTATATGGCGGGTGAGTTCTGGATTCTCGGGGAAAAAAAAGTTATGGGGGATCCCTCATGGGGCCGGGATGCCAGTCAATTCCTGTCCACTCTCATTGCATTGCTATTGCCTGTCGTGGTGTTAATCGGCGGTGGATTGAATTGGCGGGCGGCCAATGGACGAGAGGGGGCGGTGCTGGAGGAAGCGGCTTTTGAAATCCTCGACCGGCTGGATGGACGTGATATTCTGTTTTCAATGGGATTATTGGACCGCCAGATCCGGTTGGCCGTCTGGGAACAGCACCTTCCCGTTCGGGTCATCAGTGCTCCCCGTACGGCTTCGCCGGTCTATCTCAAGCGTCTGGCCCCACTGTTTAGTGAGCAGCCGTTAAGGCAGGCGTTATGGGAAGGGGATTTCAACAGATTCTTGGAAACCCTTCTCTCCAACACAAATGGGCCGGGCCGTGTGGGGATCATCGATATGCCCGATGTGTTCCGCGAGTTTGGATATCTGGTGCCCGATGGCCTTCTGTATCGGCTGGAATCGTCTAGGGATCTTGTGAACCTGCCCGCTCTGATCGAGGAGCAGCGCCCGTTCTGGGCTCGAATGGAGTCGATGGCGCAGCATCTCGCCCCAGAGGACAATCCGGTTCGTTTTTATCAGAATCAACTGCTTTTACTGGCTTCCAAAGTGGCAAATAACTTAGGGGTGATGCAGGCAAAAGACGGCGATGAAGACGGCGCATTGGAGACCTTCCAGGTAGCCTGGAGACTTTATCCGAAGAATATCAGTGTGTTGTTGAATCTGCTGGCGTTGAGCCATGAGCGGGAGCTTCCTGAATCGGAAGAGCTGGAGGAGGAATGGGCGGATTTGCAGAACAATTCGGGAGGCGAACGCTGGGCCCTGGCCCTTCGGTATGGCTATGTTCTACGAGCGCGTGAGTGGGTCAGGCGGGGATATGTGTGGGCGCTGTCCGGAGCTCCCACTGCCGACGAGGATACGCAGAACAATCCCGTTCCTATGAATCCCGAGGATAAGCGGTTGGTTCAACTTCTCGATCAGGCCTATCAAAAGTGGGGAAGCCCCTCCCAGAATGAGAGCTATTTCCGTTCTTTGCTGATGCGCAATACGCGCGATACGGGCGCGTTAATGTCCTTGTGCCGCTTTGCGATTCGCCGGAAAGACCTGGCGGCTGCCAAGGCCTATATGCAGGAGGCGATGGCGATGGGATTGCCGGAGGAGAGTGTTCTGTTCGACCAGGCCATGCTTCAAGTGGTGCAGGGGGACACGCCGCTGGCGGTTGAATTGCTCCGGAAGTTAAGCCATCAGACCCCCGGCGATCCACGCGTATTTCTTGCGCTTCTGCTCTTGACCGATCGCTCGGACCCGATCAATGCGGAGGCGCAGAATATCTTGAAGACGCATCGTGGCATCGGGATCAACGGCCGCCTGACGCTGGCGCGCTTCTATTCGGATGGGCAGAACTGGGCGGATGCGCAGGCCCAGCTTGAGCAGGCGCTTCAAATCGATTCGAGCAATACCCGGGCCTGGGAGATGATGGTCCTTGTTGCGCAAGCGATCGGCAACCCCGCCCTTGGAAAATCCAGCCTGCGCGCTCTTCTGGAACGGAATCCCGAGCACTTTCTTCAGTATCAGGAAGAAGGGGTGAGGCAATATCAAAAGGGCGATCTGGCCAAAGCGGAAGAGAACTTTCGTCAAGGCGTAGCGAAGAAACGGGATGCCACACTGTTGAACAACCTGGCGCAAGTCATCCTGGACCGTGGGGGGGATCGGGAAGAAGCGCTTGCCCTTGTGAACGAAGCGCTGACGAAGCGCCCCGGGGATCCCGCTATCCTCAATACACGCGGCGCGATTTATCAGAAAATGGGCCGTTATGAAGAGGCCCGGATTGATCTGCAGGATTCTCTGACAAAGAAGGGCTCCCAAAAACATGTTCTGTTGATGCTGGCGGAAAGCTATGAAGAACTCGGGGACCGCCAGCAGGCTCTCACCCTAGGCAATCTGGCCCGGAAGCCAGAAGAACTGACCGAAGACGAAATACGACAGGTCCGGGAACTTATCAAACGGAATCGCTGAAGCGATCTAAAGGGGGAGGGGCGTCCACTCCGCCTGAACCATCTGGGGGGAGAGGCCCCGAAAATTTTTCATCAGCGCATCCGCCGCCGCTAGTTCGTCGGGTGTATGGCTGGTGAGCACGGCCAGGGCCCGCATTCCGGCCGCATGTGCGGCCTGAACCCCCGCGGGGGCGTCTTCAAACACGACACAGTGGGCGGGAACTATGCAGAGCTGCTCAGCCGCCTTCAAGAAGATATCAGGGGCCGGTTTTCCCCGCTGCACCTCGTCGCCTGAAATGCTGGTAAGAAAGGCTCCATGCAGATCCAGGGCGCTCAGACAGATTTCCACATTTTGCCGGGGCGCGGAGGATCCAACCGCACAGGGGATGCCCAGCGATTGGGCTTCCTTTAAAAAGTCGACCACGCCCGGAATGGCCTGGATGCCATCCGCACGAATCCATTCCCGATAAATTTCTTCTTTTTCAAAGCCGATGCGGCGGGCGTCTTCTTCCGAAACCGGCCAGCGAAGCAGGTCCCGGATCACAGCTCCGGTCCGCAGGCCACATTTGCCGATATGATCCGGATCCGGGCAGTCAAACCCGTGCCGCCTGGCCACTTCTTTCCAGGAGTCCACATGCAGACCGTTGGAATCGACGACGACTCCATCCAGATCAAACAGAAAGGCGGGAAGAGGAGGTCCCATGGATCAGTTTAAGCAGTCAGGGGTGAAGGAGAGGGGATAGAGCTCGCCGATGGTGGTCAGGTGGATATGGCGGATCTTCCCCTGTTTATTAAGATTGATGGCAATCACCTTGGTGTCCGGACCTTCTGAGAACTCCCGGATCTTCTGTCGACAGAGTCCGCAGGGCATGGCAAACCCGTTCCCAGCTTGAACGGCGACCGCAATGGTCTTGAGTTTGAATACGCCGGACTTGATCATGCCGTTGATCGCATCCATCTCGGCATGTGTCGTCAGCGTGAAGTCAATGGTCTCAATATTGCAACCGACATGAATCCGGTTCTTGGCGTCAATCAGGGCGGCGCCGCATTTGTATTTCGAAAACGGGGCATAGGCTTTTTCCCGCACATCAATCGTTTTCTGCACCAGCCGTTTTTCAATGGCAGATAAATCCGTTAGGTTTACTTTTTTCATAGGCGGAAAACTGTACTCCACGCCGCCCGGGGATTCAAGTCAGCCGTCCGGATCAGCGGGCGAATTTGGCAAAATCCTTTTCCAGCGCATCGATATCCGCCCACCCGTAGGTGCCCAGCAGGGAGGATAGGGCTGGCTCTCCATCCAGAACCCGGCTGAAGAACAGGTCCCATTGTTCCCGGGGCTTCTTAATCAGCAGGAATCCTGTGAGATATTGACTGGTGGTATAGAACGACGTGACCACAGTCGGGTCGGATGGATAGCTCGTTGCATTCAGCAGGAGAGTCAGCGGCATCCATTGGCGCAGTGGGCGGAAGGTGTTCTTTTTGCTTTGTCCCATCCCTTTGGCTGCACGATAGGCAAAGGCCCCGTAATATTCCGCCAGACCTTCATTCAGCCATAAAGGCAGACGGACCGTCAGAAACCGGTTGAAGACCAAGTGGGTCATTTCATGGGCCAGCATCTCCATTTTTTTCGAGGTGGTCTTTCCCACCTCCTGCAGATACATCGTCTGGCCGCTTACAAAGGAGGCCGCCCAAGAATCCACTCCCGGCGTCTGCTGGACCAGTTGTTTCCAGTCTTTCGGATCCCGAAAAATGAAGATATGCGAGCGGGCGGGCGAAACACGATCCTCCAGAGAGGGAAGATCTGCCGAAATCGCGTCATAAAATTGTTCCCCTAGGCGAGCGACCTTGGCGGCAAACATCTTCCGGTCATAATGCAGGACGAAGTGCTCGGTCTGCATGTGCTTCCATTGGAAGGAGGGGGTTTCCAGCCAGGCGATATCTGCTGGCCGTAGGCGGGTTCGATCCACGGCGTCGAGAGCGATATCCTGCGTGGCGGGAAGGGTCCGGGCCGGAGGCCGTGCCAGGACTGCATTTCCAGTCAGCACGCAGCAACAAAACAGCAGCAGGACTCTCATGGTGTCGTGCCGTCCGGGGCTGGGGTTTCAATGAAGATAAGAATGCGGGTGCCTGCCGATGGGGCGTCGCCAGGTTCAAGCGTGAGGCTGACGAGACGCCCCGGTTGCTGGAAGGTGAGTCCTTCCATCCGGTCCGCCTGCATATTCGATACCACTTCCCAGCCCTGTGCGGTCCATTGGTCTCGAAAGAAGGAGATACAGGTGGCCGGCGCTTGATCCGTCAGGCAGGAAAGCGTGTCGCCACGAGGGCCTTCTGTCCACAGGTCAATCCGGGCGTCAGGAGGCAGGATGATATCTGCGGGGAGGTGATCCGGACGCGCCTGATGCGTGGTTTGATTGACGGTCAGATTCTGGCCCCCGGAGCGGATTTGGATTTCACCCTTTTCAATATACAGAAGGGTGTTGGTGTCCCCCGTTTCCGCCGCAACGGCGGCGCGCAACTGTTCCGCCTCTATGTCAGTCAGGGCGGCCCGCCCGCACCCCCCCAGCATTCCCAGCACAATCAGAAGGAGCAGGCCCCGACTTACCATCCGCGTCCTCCGCCATCGTCCTCTTCGGGTTGCCCTTCAAAGTCCGGCTCATAGGAGTCCCGCACGGGTTCGCCTCCGTCCATCTGTCCCCAGATCAGATGGAGGGCACTTTCCCCTTTGGATTTCGACGGTCCAATTTGCATGCGCAGAAACCGGGAGCCTTGCCGAAACAGGAGATGGTGATCTCCGCCCTGTTTGATGGAGGTGCCCAGGACCCATCCGTTGGCGGCCAGTGCGGTGCTGTAAAACTCAAGAATCGCCGCTGGACTCTGTTCAGAGAGCAGGTTAATGGAGCCCGCCTGCGGGGTTCCTGTACTCTCCAGGCTGGCCAACAGCTCAGGGCAGGGTGGAAGTCCGGCCGGCCGGGTCCATTGGGTGCTGCTGGAGGCAGCGCCTTCCGCGGAGGAAGGGGCTGCCGGTTTTTGTCCGCAGCCGGACAAGAGGATGATGGTGCAAAGGGTGAGAACAGGGATCGGGTGATTTTTCATAGCTTTGACTCCGCGGTCATCGTATAAAGGTCACAGCCAATATGCAAGCGAATCGACCCCACAAAACAGATCCTTTTCCGCCTCTTGTCCAGGATTGGGCCGTGGACGGCTCCCTGGTGGCGATCCCCGCCGCAGGCTCCCGCAACAAAATCCGGATGCTGGACGGGTTTTACCGTCCGGCCGCCCGGAAGAAGGCCCCCCTTCTGGTCTTTGTGCACGGGATGGGCAGCAATTTCTACCGCTCCGCTATGAAGAAAGCTTTTCTGGACGCCGCGCCTCCGCTGGGATTGGCCATTCTCTCCTTCAATAACCGGGGCGCAGACCGTGGCACCGAAGATGAAAAATTTCAGACCTGTCTCGCAGATCTGGATGCGGCGGCGGAGTTTGCCCGTCGGCAGGGGCATCCGAAGATCGTCATGGTGGGGCATAGCACCGGGTGCCAGAAGGTCGTGTTCTGGCAGGCGAAGAGGAAGCATCCATCGGTCGCGGGTCTGGTCCTGCTGGCTCCCGCTGATGACTACGCCATGATGCAGATGGATTTCGGTAGGCGGTTTGAAAAGAAAGTCGCCTGGGCCCGGAAGAAGATCGCCGAAGGCAAGGGGGATGCGCTCATCTCCGTGGCGTATGAGCAGTTCACCGCCACTCGTTTTTTGAGCGTGGCCGATCCGCGGCATGCCGAAGCCAGTGTCTTTCGCTATGCCGGTCCGCTGACTCAATTCCGGCGGGTCAAGTGCCCAATCCTTTCGGTGTTTGGCGAAGAAGAAGAATTTGCGGCCATTCCACCGGCGGAGATGCTGGCGATTCTGCGCCGCAAGACCCGCTCCCGCGATTTTGTCGAGTGGCTGATTCCCTGCACAGGCCACAGTTTCAAGGAATGTGAGGCAGAACTGGCGATGGCCGTCTGTAATTGGGCTCGGGAGGCAGCGACATGCGGCTGACCGGCGGGGAGCACTGCGGTCGCCGGATCAAGGTCCCGGCGGAAGGCACCCGACCCACGCAGGACAAGGTTCGCGGAGCCATTTTTTCCTCTCTGGCTGCTCACATTCCCGATGCGCGCGTGCTGGACCTGTTTGCCGGCACCGGCGCCATGGGCCTGGAGGCCTGGAGCCGCGGGGCGGCCAGGGTCGAATGGGTGGAGCGCGACCGGACTGCGCTTCGTGTTCTCCACGACAATGTCAAGACGCTGCAGGTCCCCCCCGCATCCGGCCGAGTGGTTGGGGCAGATGTCTTTACCTTTCTCCAGTTTCCCCCAGCAGGTGGCGGCTATGACCTTGTCTTTGCCGATCCCCCCTATGCCGAGGCCAAATCGGAGGGGTGGCTGGCCAAACTGGCCGGTCAATTGACGGAACAAAACTGGGTGAAGCCCGGTGGTGTTTTCGCCTATGAAACCGAAGGGCGCGATCTGCCGCCGGAACTGGACGGCTGGCGCCTCGCCCGCAACAAAAACTACGGCTCTACCCGCGTCTTCCTCTGGGTGAAAGAATAGCCCTCCTCTGAGCGGGTCCCGTCGCGGCATGAGGCCCGCCCCGGAATTTTCCACAGTGTGGAAACATTTCTTCCATACTGTGGAAAAATGGCGAAAAGTCTTTCCATACTATGGAAACTTTTATGTCTATCACTCATGCCGCCGCTGAATGAGCTGAGGGCACAAAAAAGGACCGGCCTGAGGGGCCGATCCGGGGAAGAAGGGGGGTTATCCCTTCAGCTTGTCGACATCCACGAGTGCGCCGTGAGAGATGACATGCGTCGGTGCCGCATGATAGCGGAAGGCTTCGCAGACCGTCTTGGCGTCGAGCACCACCAGATTGGCGTTGTTCTTTTCCTTCAGTCCGAACTTCGGCACGTTGATGCACTTCGCCGCATTCACGCTGATCAGGTCGTAGAGGGTTTCCATCTCGGGGAAGGTGGTCATCCACAACAGATGCGAGGCCAGGAAGGCCACTTCGAGCATGTTGTTGCGTCCATACGGATAGTAGGCATCGGAGATGTCATCCTGTCCGAGACAGACCAGATTGCCTTCTTCTAGGAGTTCCTTCACGCGGGCATGCAGGGGGCCGGTGTGCGGGTCGCTCACGACGCCCATCTCGGCCTGACGCATCAGCGCGGCAACCTTCTTGAAGTACGGGGTCGGATAGAGGCACATGGCGCGCGCGTGATGGGCCAGGGAGCGGCCGATGCGGCCTTCTTCCAGTGTCCGCACCGCGAGCATCTCCAGCGTCTTGAGGGTCGGGTCACCGGCATCATCCACCAGCATGGAGATGTCCTTGTCATAGGCGATGGCCAGATTCATCATCTCATCGATATGCGTCTGCTCGTCTTTTTCGGTGAATTCAATCCAGGGGATACCGCCGACGACATCCGCGCCGAGATCCATAGCTTCCTTCATCAGATCCACGGTGCCGGGCTCGCGCACGACGCCGTCCTGCGGGAAGGCAACCACCTGGACATCCACAATGCCCTTGAATTCATCCCGGCATTTCAGCAGGGCTTTGAGACCGATCAGTTTGGCCTTGGAGTCCACATCGGCGAAGGCGCGGATGTGCAGGTTTCCGTTCAGCGCCGCCAGCTTGAGGGCTTTGCGGACGTTGGGGATGATCCATTTCTCGTCATAGTTGTCCTTGACGCGTGCCGCCAATTCGATGGCCGTCATGGCGCCACCCATATCCGCGGCGTGATAGGCGTTGAGGGCCTTGGAATCCATCATTTCCAGCGTGTAGACCTTGCACAGATGCAGATGGGTGTTCACATAGGATTCGGTGACCAGGTTGCCGGCGGCATTGATGACTTTGCCGGCGCGGGCCTTGATTGGGGTCTTGGTGATCTTTTGGATGAGGCCCTTTTCGATGGCGATGTTCCACAGACCTTTTTTGCGGCGCAACTGCGCATTTTTGATGACGATATCGTACATGGGAGTTCCTTTCAGTTAGTTCAGAGTTTTAAATCAGGGGCGGTCAGCCCTTTAAATATTGCTGGGCAAGCTTGGCGCCTTCCCAGATGGCTTCATAGCCAGTGCAGCGGCAGAAGTGTTTGGCGAGAGCGGTTTTGATTTCTGCATCGCTGGCATCCACGTTCTTCGTGTACAGCGCGTACAGTTCGAGAACGATCCCCGGAATGCAGTATCCGCACTGGACGGCCCCGGCTTCGACCAGAGCCTTTTGAATGGGGTGGATCTCCATCCCGTGGCTTATCCCTTCGATGGTGAGCACCTCGGCACCTTCCAGCTTTTTGGCGGGGAACAGGCAGGCTTTGCGGGCCTCGCCATTGAGGACGATGGTGCAGGCCCCGCAGGTGCCGTCATCACAGCCGCGCTTGGTGCCGGTCATGTTTAGATGCTCCCGCAGGACATCGATGATTTTGTCTTGGGCCTCGATCGCCACCGCCTGGGGGGTGCCGTTGAGGGTGAATTGGATGGTTTCGGCCATAGCGGTTACTCCTTCGGTGTTGCGCCGTTCCCGCAGGCGGGGCAGGCGGCATTTCGGTTCGCGTGAATCGGTCGGAACTCGGCTTCGAGTCCGTCAAAAGTGAGTAGGGTGTCGGTGAGCAAGGTCCCGAGTCCGGTCAGAAATTTGATTGCTTCTGTGGCCTGCAGAGAGCCGATGACGCCGGGGATGGCGCCGAGGGGTCCGGCGGCCGTCGCATCGTCGGCCCGGCTCATCGCCGGTGGTTCGGGGAAGACGCAGCGCAGACAGGCACTCTCTCCAGGCAGCACGGTCATCAGCTGTCCGCAGAAGGCAGAGATGCCGGCATGGATGAAGGGCTTCTGCATTGCGACACAGGTGTCGGAAATCAGATACTTGGTTTCAAAGTTGTCCGTGGCATCCAAAATCATGTCATAGGGAGCAAAGAGATCGCGGGCGTTGTCTTCGGTGAGCCGGCAGGAGTGGGCTTCCAGCTGCACATGGGGATTCAGGACTCGGAGGCGTGCAACGGCCGAGTCGACTTTCAGCCGCCCGATATCCGGTGTGGTATGGAGAATCTGGCGTTGCAGGTTGGAGAGATCCACGATATCCGAATCCACGAGTCCGAGATGACCGATGCCCGCGGCGGCCAGATAATAGAGAGCCGGGGAGCCGAGCCCGCCGCAGCCGATGACCAGGACGCGTCCGGTACGGAGCTTTTCCTGTGCCTGTTCGCCGAAACCCGGCAGGTCCAGGTGCCGGGCATAGCGATCACGTTCTTCAGGGGAAAAGGCCATGGAGATTAAGGGGGGGGACAGAAGGGATAGGGAACCGGCTGGGAGGTGGACAGCATCCACAGGATCAGTCCCGAATAGGCCAACAGGAAAAGGACCGAGGCAAAGAGCCCGATGATGTACATCCAGCCCCAGCAGGCGAAGGCCGTCTTCAGTTTCCGGAAGAAGGGCACCATATCCGGAGCAATGAAGGGGGAGCGGTCCAGTGCGGACCGGGCGCCCAGCACGGCGATGCCACCGAGCAGCATCGGGATGCCGTAGAGCATCAGGGCGGGCGCCAGCGAAGACAGAATCGTGAGGATCCCCACAAAGGTCATCCAGCCGCGCAATCCCTCAGGCAGAGGCACTTTTCCTTCGGTGCCCGATGGGGTTTTCAAGGCCGCAAAGACTTCGCCGGCCGGAATCCAGTTCGGAGTACCTTCGTGCCAGACCAAGGTCTGGGGCGCGATTTCGCCGGCAATGAATTTTGCGCGTACAAAGGCCTCGTCGTGCGGGCCGCTCTTTTCCCGTGTGTGGGATACTACATAATACCAAGATGCCATGGATTAACCTCCAAGAGTTGAAAAGGATACGACAGGACGGGGAAGAATGAAAAGAAAAGAGTTGGGCTCTTGCTGAAGCGTCTCACCTGTGGCAGGATGCCCGCACGCACAAGGCGAAGGAGTTTCTCATGAACTGGAAGATATTCGGCTCCACATTTTTACTGATTTTTCTGGCGGAGCTGGGCGACAAAACCCAGCTGGCGGTCATGCTGCAGAGCGCCGTCCATGGCCGCGGGGTCGTTTTCTGGGCCGCTAGTGCCGCGCTGGTCTGCTCCGTGGTGATGGGCGTCTTTCTGGGGGGGATTCTGTCGAAGTTGGTCTCTGTGCGTGTGATTCACGGGGTGGGCGGCGTCCTGTTCATCGTGTTCGGACTCCTGATGCTCTATTCCGTTCTCAAACCGGGTGCGGATGTCGCGCCGGTCATCCAGGCGGCGGAAACGCCCGCTGCCGGGGCAGCGGGGGCCCCCTCGGACGAGGACTGATGCGCGGTTGAGCGTAAATCGCCTAGGATCGGATCTGGCCCTTGCCTTGCACGATGTATTTGTAGGTCGTGAGCTCTTCGAGTCCCATGGGACCGCGGGCATGCAGTTTATCCGTGGAGATTCCGATTTCTGCGCCCATCCCGAACTCGCCGCCATCCGTGAAGCGAGTGGAGGCATTTGCATAGACACAGGCCGAATCCACCTGACGGAGGAAGACGTCTTGTGCTTTTTTGTCTTCGGAAAGGATGCCGTCGGAATGGTGTGAGCCGTAGCGATTGATGTGGTCGATAGCGGCGTCGACCGTCGGGACCACAGCGATGCTGAGAATCAGGTCCAGATATTCCGTGCTCCAATCCTCTTCCGTGGCCACACCCATGGTGGGAACGATGAGGCGGGAGGCTTCATCCCCCCGCATCTCGACGCGCTTTTCTGTGAGACGCGTCGCAAGCTTCGGCAGGAATTCGGCAGAAATCTTCTCATGGACGAGGACCGTCTCAATCGCGTTGCAGACACCGGGTCGGCTGCACTTCGAATTTTCAATGATATCGAGCGCCTGGTCCTGATTCGCGCTTTCATCCACAAACATATGGCAAACGCCCTTATAGTGTTTGATGACCGGGATGCGGGCCTGTTCGGTGACGG
This sequence comes from uncultured Verrucomicrobiota bacterium, assembly GCA_964526745.1. GTDB lineage: Bacteria > Verrucomicrobiota > Kiritimatiellia > CAIQIC01 > Lenti-01 > Lenti-01. The sequence continues at coordinate 1,925 of CAZGMQ010000052.1, read as the reverse complement.
CCCGGATCAGCTTTTCGCCGCCGCGGGGGATCACGAGATCCACGCGCCCTTCCAGCTGAACGAGCTCGCGAACGGCATCGTGATCGGTGGTAGTGATGAGTTGAATGGTGTAGGGAGGCAGCCCCTTCTGGGCGCCGCCGGCCTGCAGGGCATCCACCAGGGCGATATTGGACTCCAGGGCTTCCCGGCCGCCCCGCAGAATCACGACATTGGAGGTCTTGAAGCAGAGCGCTGCCGCATCCACCGTCACATTGGGGCGTGACTCAAAGATGATGCCGATCACGCCGATGGGCACGCGCATCTTCTGGATGACCAGCCCGTTGGGGCGGATCCAGCGTGAGATCTTCTGACCCACGGGGTCTTTCAGGCCGACAAGGGCCCGGACTCCCTTGATCATAGAATCCATTCGTTCATCGCTGAGCAGCAACCGGTCCAGCATGGCATCGGAGAGGCCCGATTCGCGTCCGGCGGCCATATCGCGGGCGTTCGCTTCCTTGATTTTGGCCCGGCTGGCTTGTAGCGATTCGGCCATCGCTTCCAGGATCAGATTTTTCCGGCGGGTCCCCATAGTGGCCAGTTGGCGTTCGGCGGTGAGGGCGCGATCGCCCATCTCAATCATTGTTTCGTGAAGATTCATGCAAGGTCTCCTTCTATGATCATTGCGAGGCGACCACCAGGTTATCGCGGTGGATGACTTCGCCGGGAACCGTGTTCCCCAGCAGTTTCTTTATTTTTTCGGTACGCAGTCCTTTGAGCAGGCGCAATTCGGCACTGGAATATTCTGAGATCCCCTGGGCAATGTGCTCACCCTTTAAATTGAGGATTTCAACAAGGTCGCCGGGAGAGAAGTCGCCCATCACGTTCTTGATGCCGACGGGCAGCAGACTTTTGCCGCGCTTTAGCAGGGCATCGCGGGCCCCGTTGTCGACGGTGATCTGTCCCTGGGCATGATGGAAGAAGGCCACCCAGCGACGACGATGATTCATCGCGCTGCCTTCCTTGGCTCGCGCGGGATTGGCGGTGATCAGCGTCCCGACGGAACGGCCCGAAAGAATTTTTTGAAGCATGCCACTCTGGCGGCCGTTGGCAATCATGACCGGGATGCCCATATGAGCGGCTTCGGCCGCCGTGGTCAGTTTGCTTTCCATGCCGCCCGTGGAAAAATCGCTTTCTTTTCCTTTGGCATGGGAGAGGGTTTCTGCGGTAACGCCCGAAATGAAATTTACCTTGCGGATGCGGCCCTTGGCGTCGGTTGCCCGGAATCCATTCACCGTGGTCAGCAGGACCAGCAGGTCGGCCTCGACCAGCATCGCCGTGCGGGAGGCCAGCGCGTCGTTGTCGCCGAATTTGATTTCATCGACGGCCACCGCATCGTTTTCATTCACAATAGGAATCACGCCGCACTCCAGCAGCTTGAGGGTGCTGTTGCGGGCATTGAGATGCCGCCGGCGATCTTTCAGGTCGTCATGCGTGAGCAGGACTTGACCGATCTGGCACTTCTTTTTAGAAAAGAGGCGGTCATAGGCCGCCATCAGGCGCGATTGGCCCACGGCGGCAGCCATTTGGAGAGAAGGGAGGTCGTCGGGACGCTTTTTCATGCCAAGGGCCTGGAGGCCGCAGGCAATGGCGCCCGAGGAGACCACGACGACTTCGACGCCCGTGCGGTGCAGGGCGACGATGTCGTTCACCAGTTCGGCCATCCGGCGGGTGTCGGGGCGCCCGTTGCGCTGTACCAGCACGCGGCTCCCGATTTTGACGACGATGCGTCGGACGGATTCCAGTTTCTTTCTTTCCAGTGTGTTGCTCATATCGGTCTGAAAGTCTGCCAAAACACCGTCGAAATGGGAAGAGCCGAAAACAGTTCTCCGGTGGGGGCACAACTCTCTAATAAGGGTGGTTCAAGGGAACGCTTCTGAATCAGCTTA
>CAZGMQ010000051.1:0-23052 GCA_964526745.1 uncultured Verrucomicrobiota bacterium | reverse complement strand
CCTCTGCGTCCGGCGGAATTCGCGCCCGCCACAGAGGGCGGGCCTACAATCGGACTGTCCTTGCAACTGAAAAATGAGGCTGCGGAATAAGTAAAAATGATCTAGGGAGTCGCCTGAAGGAGAAAGAGACGTTTGTCACCATCGAGATCCAGCTGGATTTCTTCTGTTCCTGTCCCGCCGTTGGTCACCTGTGTAAGCATCGTCCAGGGCCAGGCCTCGGTCAGGTTTGTTGTACTTTTCACCGTGTACACTTCCCCGCTGACGCCTCCGTAAGTCATGCTGAATTGATCGCCTGTGATGGAGGGATTGGCCAACTGGAAACGGCGGGCGGTGCGGAATCCGATAAATCCGGCCGCATAGGTGGCAGGGAAAGACGCCCGGAATGAACAGCGCTGAAAGGACGGATCCGGTGCCTGGAGCACAGAATAGGTTGTCCAGCCACCACCCCGTACCACGCACTGAGTTCTGGCTGCCCCTGAAACAAAAGAGGCATCAGCCGCCGGCCCCTTGGGATCGGGCCAGACCGCCTCCGACTGGGAATACCAGTTGGTACTGAGATAGTCTGTGCACCACTCGTAGACATTTCCCGCCATGTCATAGAGTCCAAATCCGTTTGCCATATCCTCAATCACGCCAAAATCCGCGCCGCGATAGGGTCGATTGGTGCTCCAATTAGTGATGACCTGCGAGCCGTTGTAATATCCCACCGGAGTCGTTCGTATCGGCTCGCCAAACCAGGGATGGCCCGGATGATTGGTCAAATTGTATATTCCATACCAGCCATCCCAGTAATTAGCTTTTCGAGGATCGATGCTGTAGGCATAGAGATTCGTGCCCTGTAGCGAATCATCCGGCCAGGGGTAATGGGTGCCGGGCGTTCCACCACGGCAGGCTTTCTCCCATTCCGCCTCGGTCGGAAGTCGGTAGCCATCCTGTTTGATATTCACGCTCCAGTTCGTCACACTGAAATCAACGGCACGGGACAAGCCCTCCTGATCGCTGAGATAATTGCAGAAAGCCAGGGCTCCATACCACGTCACCTCAATGCAGGGAAAATTGGTTTTTCCCGAAACGACTGTGAAAGCACCATTTGTGAACAGGATTTGAGGATATTCGCTATCCAGATCCATCAGTTCATACGGAATGCCTTCCGTATTCCGAACCGTACCATACATATGAGTCACAAAGTTGGTCACCGTATTGGTCATGGTATTTGTCACAACCTCCGTCACATTTGTGATGATGGTCTGATCCAGCTCCACCAAGCCGTTGGTATAGGCCCACTGCAGAGCCTCAGCCATCTCTTCATTGGTGATCTCAAAGCGACCGATAAAGAACGGGCCCACGGGCACCTCATGCGGCGGAAGTTCAGAAGCCCACCCCTCACTCGGATACAGGTTGGTAAAGGAATTGCCCATCGTGAAGGTTTCATCGGGGATCAGAACCTGTTCAGGTGAGGCGGCCCCGAATACGGATGCCCCCAGTAGCGACATCCAGCCGCAGAACAACAACGATCCCCAAACGCGGCCAGGCCGCCTGCCGGCTGTATTTTTCGATTGCTGTTTGACTTTCATGGTCCGAAATCCCATAGCGAGAACCTATGACAGGAACCACGGGTTCTCAAGTGTAAATGATGCAGAGATGCCGACACAAAAAAAGAGCGACCCGAGGGCCGCTCCTTTGTTTCATCCCTGGAAAGGATTACTTGCGCATCTTGCGACGGAGAACCATCGCCAAAGCACCGAGGCCGAGAAGGCTCATGGTCGCCGGCTCAGGAACTGCAGCCGTCGAGAAGTCGGCGACGTAGTTCGCGGAGGCATTGTTATCATACAGGGTCGTTACGCCATCATCTGCTGAGAACCAAACGGCAACTGTGTGGGAACCCGCGCTGCTGAGACCGCTGCCTGCGATGACATCTGTGCCCGTAAATTCCTGCCACTTGTCATTGTTGTCAGCGAAGGAAAGCCAAGGCAGAGTCACGCCCTGAGCGCCAAGAGCATCGACTTCGTAGCCCATGGTCACGGTCATCGTGGGATGGGAAGCATCGTCATTCACATAGGTCTGAACTTCCGCACCCAAGTTCAGGGCCGAGACCAGACCGAAGTCTGTGACATCAAATGCGGTCGCAGCCCAATCCGCGCTGGCGTTATACCAGGTCGTGTTATCCACGCAATAAACCGCACTGTTACCAACAAAGGCCAGGTCCTGCGCGCCAGCAAAGCCAGCAACCATTGCAACCAGCAAGAACACTAATACTTTCTTCATTTCTTTCTCCTTTGAGTTTCTTATTTTAAATTAAATCAAAATCCGCTCCGACGGTGTCAAAGTTAGAATATACCCCTGAGTAGGTCAACCGCTTTCCCGTTATAATTTTATTAACCTTTTTGACCGATCCATCCAAGGGGGCCGGGTGCAAAAAGGGCGGCCGAATGGCCGCCCTGCATCGCGTTGTTGCGCAAACCGTTAAGACTTTATTAACGGATCTTATTGGCTTCCTGGCGCTTTTTGATGATCTGCTCGGTCAGGAAGAACGGGACGGATTCATAATGCTCGAACTGCATGCTGAAACTGGCGCGACCCTGGCTCATGCTCCGCAGCGCGGTGGCATAGCCGAACATCTCGCCCAGCGGCACCATGCCGCGGATGAGCTTGTGGGCGCCCTTCTCTTCCATCGTCTCGATGCGGCCGCGGCGCTGACAGATACTGCCGGACGCGCCACCCATGAATTCTTCGGGGGTGGTGACTTCCACGGACATGATCGGCTCGAGAATGACCGGATTAGCCTTGAGGAACATCTGCTTGAAGCAAACGCGACCCGCTTCCTGGAACGCGAAATCAGAGGAATCCACCTCGTGGTAGGAACCATCCGTCAACACGACGCGCATGTCCACAATCGGATATCCGGCGTAGGGACCGCTCGTCATCGCCTTGACCACACCCTTCTCGACCGAAGGAATGTAGGTGGACGGGATGCGCCCGCCGACCACTTCGTTGACGAATTCGAAGCCCGAGCCAGCTTTGAGAGGCTCCAGCCGCATGCACACATGAGCGAACTGGCCTCGGCCACCGCTCTGCTTGACGTGCTTGTACTTGCCTTCCAGTCGCTCGGTGGCCGCTTCGCGATAGGCCACCTCCGGGCGGCCAACCTGTGCCGACACATTGAACTCGCGTTTCAACCGGTCCACAATCACTTCCAAATGGAGCTCGCCCATGCCGGAGATGATGGTTTCACTGGTTTCCTGGTCGAACCCGACAGTAAAGGTCGGGTCTTCATCCGCCAGCTTATGCAGGGCTGCGGAGAGTTTCTCGTTGTCCGCGGTGGAATTCGGCGAAATCGAAATGGAGACCACCGGAGCCGGGAATTCAATGCTCGTCAGCTGAATCGGGTGATCCTCATCGCAGATGGTATCGCCGGTGCGCGTATGAGACAGACCGACCACAGCGACAATGTCGCCCGTCTGCGCGGTATCCAGATTCACCGAAGTGTTCGCATGCATCCGGAGGATGCGGCCGATGCGCTGGCTCTTGTCCCGTGTGCTGTTGAGCACATTCTGCCCAGACTTCAGTGTTCCGGAGTAGATCCGGATATAGGTCAGTTTACCAGCGTGTTTGTCGGCCACGATCTTAAAGGCCAGCGCGCTGAAGGGCGCGTCATCGGTCGGTGCGCGCTCGTTCGGTGACTCACCCTCTTCCGTGGTGGCGCAGATGATGGGAGGAATCTCGTTGGGAGCCGGCAGCAGATTCACGACACCGTCCAACAGATGCTGCACTCCCTTGTTCTTGAAAGCCGCTCCGCAATAGACCGGCACAATCTTGCGCGAAATCGTCGCCTTGCGCAGGATGCCCCAGATTTCCTCTTCGCTCAAATCGCCTTCCGCGAAGAATTTTTCCAGCAGGGCGTCATCCTGCTCCGCGCACTTCTCCACGAGATTTGCGCGCCACTTCTTGGCTTTCTCCATCTTCTCAGCCGGGACTTCTTCCTCGCGAAATTCCGTGCTCTCATCCGAATCAAAATAAACGGCCTTCATCTTCACCAGATCAATAATGCCCTGCAGGGTTTCTTCTTTCCCCAAGGGAATAACGACTGGCACGGCATTGCAGCCGAGTGCTTTCTGGATCTCTTCGAGCACGCCGAAGAAATCGGCGCCGGTGCGGTCCATCTTGTTTACAAAGGCCAGTTTCGGCACTTCATATTTTTCGGACTGGAGCCAAACCTTCTCGGACTGGGGCTGCACACCGCCAACGGCGCAGAACAGCGCAACCGCGCCATCCAGCACGCGGAGGGATCGCTCCACTTCCACGGTAAAATCCACATGGCCCGGAGTATCGATGAGGGAGATCAGATGATCCTTCCACTCGAGTGTGGTGGCCGCACTCTGGATGGTGATCCCGCGCTCCTGCTCCTGCACCATGAAATCCATGGTGGCGGCGCCGTCATGCACCTCTCCGATCTTATGGGTCTTGCCGGAATAATACAGAATGCGCTCCGATACGGTCGTCTTGCCCGCATCAATATGGGCCATAATGCCGATATTGCGAATATTTGAAATGGGTATCTCTCTTGCCATGATGTCTTCTTCTCCTAAATAAGAACAGCCCCCGGAAGCCGCGAAATCGGCGCTCGGGGGTGCTCGATCAAATCGGGGGCGGATGATGAGGTTTCACGGGCAATTGCGCAACGAAAAAATGTGCGGAAAAAATCTGTGGAGATGAAATCCGCGTCAATTCGGCAATCAGAAAACGGCGGATCCGCCCGAATTCACAGGCATTTCCGTTGATTCAACCGTTTTTATCCGGCCTACGGAACAATCGGTTTGCTGTCCTGCACCAACCGGTAATACCGCTGTTGAGCCGCCGGAAGGCGGTCCTGGAGCACAATCGGCTCGCCGGAAGCCAGACTGCGCACATTGACGGCATCGGGAAGGAAATTCCAGCGGGCCAGCCCGCCGCGATTCTCGGCATACATGACGCTGTAGTACGTGCCGCGCTGGCCGATCCAGGACAAGGTGACCTGTCCCCCGGAGCGCGCAACGGTCAGCGTGGTTTCACGAATGGGACGAATCTCTTCATGAATAGTTTTGCACCCGGCGACACTGAACAGCGCCAGACAGGCCAAAGCCAAGGCCCATGCCTGCTTCGTTGTCCGATGGCTGGACCCATTCATGTGCTGGCGCTCCGAAGCCCTACGGGGCCGGCGTTTCCAACACTTCGCCCTCGAACACCTCGACTGGTTCCATGGGAGCCGTCTCACCGGTGCCCTGAACGCGGCTGTGGCGCGAGCGGGTGAAATACTTGAAGAAGCCCGGCGGGGGGTCTTTCATCGGCCCCGTGCTGTCATACCAGGTCTCGCTCCGGACTTCGGCTTCTTCCTCGGCCTTCAGATTGGCCAGCTTCAGATTGTAGCGACCAGCGAACCAGCGCCAATCCGCAGGTGTAAAGGGCAGATAGCGACCGATGCCGTTGACCAGTTCGGCCGGCTCCAAACCGGGGAGCTGCGTGGAACGGCTGCACCAGGCGCCGATGGAACGCAGGCCCTTGGGCAATAGCGCATCGTCGCCGAGGAAGATGGTCCGCGCGGGATAGGACTGAAGGAACGCACCGCTCTGGTAATCCGCCAGCGCCAGCGGCATCCATTCATAGCCGTTCCAGACATGCAGGATGGGTTCTTCCGGAGCCCCCTGATAGCTTACCAGCACGGTCGGATAGCGACGTGCCACATCGAAGGCCACCTGCATCACCAGATAGCGGGACGGGGTCACCAGCAAGACAGCGTCTTCCTGTGCCACGGCGGACGAAACCGCCGGTCCACTCAATCCCAAGATCAAAACCATACCAATCCAAAACAGTTTTTTCATTATCGCACTCCTCATTTCCCACTGGAAAACGACAGCATTACACCATGTCCTCCCCCTCCAATGCAAGCCCCACCCGCACAAAGCCGCAAAAACCGCCTGTTGGACGACCGGTGCAGGAGTTTAGGGGAAGGGAAACCCATGTCCGACGGTTGAAAGCGGTTCGGTCGGGAGAAAAATCGGTTTGGCAAGCACCCGGGGTCGAGTCGGACCTGTCTGATTGTAAATCTACACTCCTTCATGCTTCATTCTGCATGGCCTCTCGCCGCCGCCACCACGGCCTGTCCCAGCGACAGTCCGGCATCATTCGGAGGAATCTCCCGATGCCGATACGGCACAAACCCGGCTACGGCCAGCTGCCGCATCGCGGCCGACAGCAACCGCCGGTTCTGGAAACATCCGCCCGAGAGACAGACCTCACGTATCTCGAACCGCTGCGCCGCTGACACCATCATCGCCACCAGCGTCTCGTGGAAGCGCGCGGCAGCCACTTCGACCGCGTCCTGCCCCCGCAGCATCTCTTCGATCATCGGTTGCCAATCCAGAACCTCCCCCGCCCATTCAAATGGATAAGGTGCGGCCTCACGATCCCCGGCTATCGCCTCCAGCAGCATCGCGGCCTGCCCTTCATGCGACATCACCTGCTTCACATCCAGCAGCGAAGCCACGGCATCGAAGAGACGTCCGGCACTGCTGGTCCGCGGCACATGGATCCCGGCCTTCAACATGCCCTGCAATACAGCACGCTCCTCTTCCGTGAAACCGGCGGCCGGATGCGCAGACCCCATTTCCCACAGCAACCCCATCGCCGCGCGTCGCGGCTCCTTGGCGGCCGCGTCCCCGCCCGGCAACGGGAACGGACGCAACCACCCCACTCGTTCAAAAGCCACACGTGTGCTCACCAAAAACTCTCCGCCCCAGATGGTGCCGTCCGTCCCCAACCCGGTCCCATCCCACGCGATACCGAGCACCGGCCCCTCCAGTCCGTTCTCTGCCATGCAGGCCGCGATATGGGCGTGGTGATGCTGGACGGCCTCAAGCGGGACGCCCAGTCGGGCAGCCCCCTGCGTCGAGGCATAGTCCGGGTGCAGATCCACAGCCGCCAAGACAGGCTCCAGCCCGTGCAGCCCCATCAGGTCAGCCACCGCATCATTCCACAGACGCACCGCCCCCTCATGATCCAGATCGCCGAGGTGCGGACTCATCACGGCCTGACCGCCTGCCGTCACCGCCACCGTTGCTTTCATCTGCGCCCCCGCCGCCAGCAGTCCGTCCGGCGCGCGCGGCAGCGAGAAGGAATAGGGCGACAACCCCCGCCCGCGCCGCATCATCAGGGGTTCGCCGTCGCAGACCGCCATCACCGAATCATCCATCGGCCGGGCGATGGGCCGGTTGTGTGTCAAAAAGAAATCGGCGATGTCCCCCAGCCGGAACTGGGCATCTTCGAACGCCGTGCAGATCGGTTCGTCGGTCAGGTTACCGCTGGTGGCTACGACGGGGAAATCCAGTTCGCGCATCATCAGATGATGCAGCGGCGTGTAGGGCAGCATCGCTCCGATCCAGGGCAGTCCCGGCGCAATTTCACCGGCCAGCACAACTGCCCCCTCTTTTTGATGCAGAAGCACAATCGGGGCGTCCGCCGATTCCAGCCAGGACTGTTCCGCGGCCGACACCTCGCAGACTTCTTCAATGGCTTCCAGCGAAGGAAAGAGAACGGCAAACGGTTTTTCATCCCGCCGCTTCCGCTCGCGCAGACGGCGCACCGCATCGGCATGGCGCGCATCCACCATCAGGTGGAAGCCCCCCAGCCCCTTCACTGCGACAATCTGTCCGCCGCGCAAGGCCTCACAGGCCGCCAGCAGGGCGGCCTCCCGGGTGGCGAGCTCCGCGCCGCCCGCCGTCGTCCAGGAGAGCGCAGGCCCGCAGTCGGGGCAGGCATTCGGCTGGGCATGAAAACGACGGTTTCTTGGATCGCGATATTCCGCCTCGCAGGCCGGACACATCTGGAAGTCCCGCATGGTCGTGTGTTCGCGATCATACGGCAGCCGTTCGATAATGCTGTAACGCGGGCCGCAATGCGTACAGTTGGCAAAGGGATAGCGGTAGCGGCGGTCTGCCGGGTCCAGCACTTCCCGCAGACAATCCGGGCAGGTGGCCAGATCCGGCAGAATCCCCGCGACCCGGATGCCCCCGGCCTCGGTACTGGTCCGGATTTCAAACCCATCCGGAATGTCTGCCGGGCAGCCCGCCTCTTCCACCACCTGAATGTCAGCCGCCGCCGGCAGCCGTCCCGGCAGGTTTTCGCGAAAGCGGGCGATGGCCTCTGCGCTTCCGCTCAACGCCACCTCGGCCCCGGATGCATCGTTGAGCACCCATCCGCGCAGCCCCAGTTCATGGGCCAGACAAAACACCACCGGACGGAACCCCACCCCCTGCACCCGTCCGCGCATCTTCAATAAAATGGAAGGGTCCTTCGGCATCTTGTGCCGCAATATACCCTTCCTTATGCGCCGGGTCGAGTCTCTCACGAACGGGCCCTGCCCTCTTGCGCGGCAGGGGAGCCCACGTTTGCCTCCCGCGACACAAGGTCGCGGGGCGGCCAACACGCCCCCTTCACCAATCCCCTCTCACCATTTACTACTCTCTTGCGTTTTTTGAAAGGCCCCTTCATCCTTTTCCCATGATCACAAATTCCCCACTCATGCTTTCACTCACGATTCTGGCCGCCTATCTGATGGGCGCAATTCCCAACGGCCTGCTGCTGGCGCGGCTGAAGGGCATCGACCTGCAGAAAACGGGTTCCGGAAATATTGGCGCAACCAATGTGTTTCGCTGCGTCGGCAAGAGCTGGGGCATCGCTGCGTTCCTGCTAGATGCCGTCAAAGGGTTCGTGCCGGCCTTCGTGTTTCCCCAGCTCATGGAGTCGGCTCCGGGTTGGCTGGGGCTGGCCTGCGGTGTCGCGGCCGTCGCCGGCCACAATTGGCCCGTCTGGCTGAAGTTCAAGGGCGGCAAAGGCGTCAGCACCAGCGCAGGCATGCTGCTGGGCATTGCCCCTGCCGCCGTCGGCATTGGCTTTGCGGCATTCGCCCTCACCCTGCTGATCACCCGCTGGGTCTCCCTGAGTTCCATCGTCGCGGCCCTTGTCGTACCCACGGCCTATATCGTCATGGAGGGCACGGACAACCGCCTGCTGGCGGGGGCCCTTATTGTGATGGGAGTCCTCGTGATCTTCAAACACCGCGCCAACATCGGCCGCCTGCTCAAGGGCACCGAACCGCATATCTTCGGGAAGAAATAGTTTTCCATACTGTGGAAAAAATGTTTCCACACTATGGAAAAATCGAGAAAATGGTTTCCATCGCATGGAGAACGGATTGCCGCCGCTAAGGGCGGTTGACTTCAGGAGGCTGGCGCTTCAGCCAGCTCTTGGATCCGCTGCATCACCAGCGCGCCGACTGCGGCATAGTCACCCTTTTTCGGCATCGCGGCTTTGATTTCTTCGGGCGTAATGGGTTCCCCGACACGGGCAGACAAGCGGGCGGAGCGAAGCTTGCTTGCGCCTTTCGGAAACGCCTCATGGGTTCCCTCGATATAGATCGGCACCACCGGCACACTCCCCTTGGCAATCAGAAATCCGATGCCGCCTTTGGCCTCGCGCATCTGGCCATCCGGCGAGCGCGTGCCCTCCGGAAACAGACCGATGACCTTGCCTTCCTTGAGCGTGGCGATCGCCTGGCGCAGGGCCCCGAGATCGCCGCGGGTGCGATCAATGGGAATGACGCGCACACTACGGAAATACCACCTGGAGAAGCGGGACTTAAAGAGCGTATCGCGGGCCATGAAGTGCACGATGCGGGAATCGATGCAGGAACACATCACCGGCGGGTCGAGATAGCTGCTGTGATTGGCGACAATCACAGCGCCGCCCTTCCGCGGGATGTACTCTCGCCCCTGGATATGCAGGCGGTATTTCAGTTTCAGCGCGGTCAGGACGCCAAACCGGGAGACCCAATACAGCCAACTGTTGAATACACCTTCGCGCATCGGTCAGGAAACCGCGCCGGCTTGTTTCAAGTCAGTGACAATTGTATCGACCACCTGCTCAATCGTCATGCCGGTGCTGTTGATGATCCGGGCGCCCAGCGCAATCTGGAGCGGGGCCGTCGCGCGGCTGGAATCCTTCTTGTCGCGACGGCGGAGAGAGTTGAGTACTTCGGTCACATCGCCATCCCCCTCTTTGGCCTGAATTTCCGCAGCCCGCCGACGCGCTCGCTCTTCGGGGTCCGCATCGAGATAGTACTTATAAGGGGAATCCGGGAACACAATGGTGCCGATATCCCGGCCTTCCATCACCAGCGGACCGAAGTTCGCTGTCTGGCGCAGTTTGTCCACAATGAACACCCGAACGGCCTGCTGAGAGGCAATATCGGCGACGCGCTCGCGCACGGGCTCATCGCGAATCTCTTCACCCGGGTCTTCCCCGTCGATGAGATAGCCCACGACCCCGTCTTTCAGCACCAGCTTCATCTCCATCTTGATCAGAAGATTGGTGACTTCCTGCGAGTCTTTGACATCGACGCCCTCTTTCACGCATTTCCATGTGATGCCGCGATAGAGCGCGCCGGAATCCACATAAATGAAGTCGACGGCTTTGGCCGTCCGGCGCGATACGGTTGATTTTCCGGAGGCCGAAGGGCCATCCACGGCGACAATAATCTGCTGCTTATTCAACATTCACTCCCAGGTTGCTAAGTTGATCCCAAAATTCCGGATACGAGGTATCCACACAGGCGACGTTGCCGATACACACCGGCTCTTCTGCAAAAATAGACAGGATGGACATGCTCATCGCGATGCGGTGATCGCCATAGCTGCGAATGCCCCGGGTTGGGATGACTTTCGTCGGGCCTTCAATGATCATGCCATCGGGCTGCTCCGTCACGGTTGCGCCTAGGCTGGTGAGGTTCTCCACCATCACGGCCACGCGGTCGGATTCCTTCACGCGCAGTTCGCTGGCATCGCGGATCACGGTGCGGCCGGTCGCGAGCACGCCGAGAACGGCGACCAGCGGCAGCTCATCGATCAGATTGGGAATTTCCGCGCCGCCGACTTCGGTGCCCTTCAATTCCGCGCCGGACACGGTGACATTGCCATAGACTTCGGGATCGGTCGGGGCGGAGGTACGCTCGATTTCGACGCTGGCGCCCATCCGGCGCAGCACATCCAACAAGGCGGTCCGCCGCAGGTTGAGGCCCACGCCTTCCACACGGACGGTCACACCGGGGATCGCAGCCGCCGCGGCCAGCCAGTAGGCCGCCGAAGAGAAGTCGCCCGGCACGATATAGGGCCGTGCCATAAATTTCGGGCCCTTGGGGCCGTAGCCTTCCACGGAGATTTTCTGGCCTTCTACCCGGATGGGCGCCCCCACCGCGCGCAGCATCCGCTCAGTGTGGTCCCGCGTCGGGATCGGCTCGATAACGGTCGTCGGCCCGTCGGCATAGAGACCGGCGAGAATACAGCAGGACTTCACCTGAGCGGAGGCAGTCGGCAGCCGGTATTCGATGCCGTTCAGATTGCCGCCCTGAATGCTCATTGGGGCCGTGCCCTGGGGTGTCAGTTCGACCTTGGCCCCCATCAGTTCCAGCGGTTCCTTGATCCGGCTCATCGGACGCGACTGCAGCGATTCATCTCCCGTCAGGGTCACCTGAATATTCGATCCGGAGCACAACCCGGCCAGCAGGCGCATGCCGGTGCCCGAATTGCCCACATCCAATGGGCCCACCGGCTCAATGAACTTGCCGCCGGTTCCCTGAACCGAGAGCATGCCTTCGTCATCAATCCACGACCGCGCGCCAAACGATTCCATCGCCTTGAGCGTATTGAGACAGTCTTCGGCCTCCAAAAATCCCGTGATCTCCGAGGTGCCGGAGGAAATGCCGGCCAGCAAAGCGGTCCGGTGCGAAATGCTTTTGTCGCCCGGCACGCGGACCACACCGCCGCTGAATCCGCCGGGATGTACAATCTTCGTCTGTTTCTGAATGGCCATACGGTTGCCTAGTTTTCTGGTTTTGGGGGTTCGACGGCTGCGTCTCGCCCGCTCAATAACTCGGCCCGGGCATCTCGAGCCCGTTCCAAAAATTGGGTCACATCGTCCAAGCGACCCGCTTGAAGATCATCATATACGCGCTCGACCTCGATTTTGAAAGCCCTCAATTCCTCCGCCACGGCCGGAGCGTTGGTCATAAGGATGTCGTGCCACATATCAATGGAGCCGGAAGCCACGCGGGTGGAGTCATAGAAACCGGTCCCGCAGAAGGCCCCGACCGTCTGGGCAGAATCGCGCCCGATGGCCTTGGCCAGCGCGGCGGCGGCCACATGCGGCAGGTGGCTCGTGCGGGCCAGCAGACGGTCGTGATCGTCTGCCTCCATCCGGCAGATCCGCGCGCCGGCGGAGGTCCAGAGAGAAACCACACGTTCGGCGGCTTCTTCCGGCACATCCAGAGGGGACGCCACTACCGTCAGCGCATCTTCATACAAATCAGCAGAAGCCGCTTCCATCCCCTGTTTCTCGGAGCCGGCAATGGGGTGACTGCCGACAAAGACACCCGGGGGCAGGAGGCCCGACATTTGACGGCAAATCCATCCTTTGGTGCTGCCGACATCGGTGACCAGCGTGCCGGGAGTCAGCATCGTCGCCAGTTCCGCAGCCAGATCCGCACAGGCGCGGACAGGAATGCACAGCACCACAAGCGAAGCCTCCTTGACCGCCAGATCGGGGTTATCAAAGGCTTCATCCACAATGCCGCGAGCCAGGGCTTCCGACCGGGTGGCCTCCTTGCGGGCATAGGCCACCAAGCGGCCGGTATAGCCCCGCTTCCGCAGGGCCAGGGCCAGCGAGGCGCCCATCAAGCCGAGGCCGATGATTGAAATACAAGGTTCTTTGGTCATCCGTACGTTCCCCATCTAGTGAAGATTGCGTCCCACAGCACGGGCCACCAGTTCCAGTTCGCCCATCAGGGCTTTGAACCGCTTCGGTGTCAGCGACTGCGCCCCGTCCGAGATGGCCTGGGACGGGTCGGGATGCACTTCCAGAATCAGGCCGTCCGCTCCGGCGGCCACCGCCGCTTTGGCCATCGGCGCCACCAGATCCCAATGGCCCACGCCATGACTGGGGTCCACCACCACTGGCAAATGGCTCTCTCGCTTCAGGACCGGCACCGCACTCAGGTCGAGGGTGTTCCGCGTAAATCGTTCAAAGGTCCGGATGCCCCGTTCGCACAGGATCACATCCGTATTCCCCTCGCTCATGACATATTCCGCACTCATCAGCAGCTCTTCCAGCGTGCTCGACAGGCCCCGCTTCAGCATAACGGGCTTATGGCAGCGGCCCAGCACCTTCAAAAGATTAAAGTTCTGCATGTTGCGGGCGCCGACCTGGATGACGTCTGCAAACTCCGCCACCATCTCCACATCGCGCGTGTCCATCACCTCGGTAATCACGGGCAAGCCGACAACCGCACGCTGTTCGGCCAGATAGCGCAGGCCTTCGACGCCCAGCCCCTGGAAAGAATATGGAGAGGTGCGCGGTTTGAACGCTCCCCCGCGTAGCAGATGCGCTCCAACCCCTTTCAAAAAGGCGCCCAGCGAAAGAATCATATCGCGGTTTTCCACGGCACAGGGTCCTGCCATCACCACCACGCCCGGGCCGCCCAGACTCAACCCCTTGTCACCATGACGCACCGGGGGAATTTTGATCACGGTGTTTTCTGGATGAAATTCCTTGCTGGCCCGCTTGTAAGGCTTCAGCACCGGCATGACCTTATCCACACCGGGCATCATCTCCAGCGAAGCGCTTTGCACAAGCGTCTCATCGCCGATCAGACCGATAACGGTCCGCTCTTCACCCCGGCTCACATGAGCCTTGAGGCCAAAGCCTTCCACCCGGTCCGAAATCGCCTGCACCTGGGCCTCATCCGACCCCTTTTTCATTACCACAATCATAAAAAGTTCCACCGTTTGGCTGGGTTCTCCCGTTGCGCCCCTCAGCGCGCAATTCGAGCGGGAAACATACCCCGCTTTCCGCCTCCTTGACCACATCAAAAAGTTGCCGAAACTGAAAAAAGACCGAACAAGCTCCCCCAAAACCATTTACTTGCGACATGAACCTGTTTTTCGGCTCAAAATGGCGATTTTAAGTGGTTTTTTGTCATTTTTGGCCCCAAAACGGCTGTTTTTGATGCTCAAATGCCCCATCTACTCCCATTGGGAAATAGGGAATTGGATATTGAATCCGCTCTTCCAGCGCCTAGGCCAAAGCGATCAGGGGCGGGTGGATTCCACCGCCTACGAGGCCATGCTATTCTTTTGGTTACGGAATTCCTCCATGCTTGTCCGCAGGCGATTCGCCCAGAAGTCAAAAGCATCCCGGACATCCTGCCATTTGCTCCACTTGTCCACATGCCCCGTCACCTTGGCGCCGACCCGTTCATCCACCATCGCCGCCACTTGCATGCCTGTCAGGGTATCCAGTGCCTCCGCTTCGATGCAGACGGATCCGGCGGTCAAGGTTTTGCCCAGTGCCACACGCTCCAGGGCACTGAGAGCCAAGCCCACGGGCACCACCGTGGACAAGGTGTCCATGACCACTTTGGATCCCTTGGCATCGATCAGGGCAATGCGCAGGCGGAGCACACCGGACCCGGGTTCGTCGACAAGGATATAATCCTGACTGAGTTGTTCCCGAAGCGTGGCATGGAAATAATTCAACAAGGTTTCCCGATCCTCTTTCGGCAATTTGGCCAGCCGGCTGTCGCTGCCGATATAGGCCACGATCGGATCGATCAGAATCCGGTCATAGGTTAGGATATCCGCAGCTGGATTGTAATAGATCAGCACCGGCTCATCTCCCTGTCCCCTGCGAAGCTGAGACGTATCTCCGAGAAATCCGGAGGGGGTCACCGTCCGTGCACGATAGGTCGTCGAACACGAGGTGCATAGCCCCGCCAACAGCAGAATTCCAATCCAACGGAGGTTCATTCGGATTCCAGGGGTTCTCAATACCCATCGACCCGGTAATTTGTCACGCCGCCTTCGACGGCCGGGATCTGGGCGGTTGTGTCGATCTGGGCATAGGGGTCGCCATGGCCTGCACCATCGTTGTATTTCGGCGGCATCATGCCCTCCGGAATCTGGACGGGCGGATTGAAGGCGAAATCGGAAGCAGCGACACGGCACTGTTCGATCCGGTCCGGGAAGACCCGGAGCACCATGAGATCAAAGGACCAGGCGATATCCTCTCCCATGACGATGTCCGGGCAATGCGCCTTCACACTGTCGAAGGCGCTTGCAACGGTGTCATCGGCCACGGGGAAATGCGTGGGGAGCGTAAGCCGGGGACGGGGATCGATCTGGCTCAGGAGGTAGCCAAAGGCCCCTTGCGTCGTGTGCGAACTGTTCTGGACGCTGGTCAGGGCATTGACGGTGGCGATGTACTCGGCATACCGGACATCGTTGGTGGCGGGCGGCGCATCCAAGCCCATGTCCTTATAGGCCCACACGGCCGGCGGCACCACCATCTCGTGAATGAACACGTCCACGCCCTGGCCGCCGTTTATGGCCTGCTCGATGCAGTTGGTCTCAGGTTTGGTGTCGCCCGTAAAGATCATGGTCAGATTCGTTCCATCCGGCGTCTGCCAGTCCAGCTTGTAGCCCATCGAACCGCGGCGGCAGTGAATCACCGGAAAATGCGTGATCTTGACCCCCGTCGCCGCATTGCTGTAAGCCAATCCCCCCGCCTGAGACCAGTCCAGTTTGATTGGAATGATGGCATAGGCATCGTTGTTCGAATCGACTCCAACGGGAACCGGATCATGCGGCAAACCCCAGCTTGCCGCCGTGGGCGGCACGTAGTTGGAATAGCTGGTGCCCTGGAAGCTGAAGCTCTCGGTATGCCACCGCACGGCTTCCCGCAGGTTCGCGCAAAAATTACTGACGCCGTCATCATAATAGATGCCGGAACCGGAAGGGCTTTCGATACCGGTCGGGGCCGACCCCCAGACAAAAAGCGGTGACTTGCGATCGCCCGCAGGCCCAAAGCAATAGGTATGGAGCAAATCGCTCATGTGATCCCCGTGCAGGTGAGTGAGAAACACCTTGTCCATCCGGCGGTAGCCGACCCGTGCGGCCGCATAGTTGGCCGACGTCCCCGCGCCCATGTCGAAGACAACCTGATCCATGGCTCTCCCCCCGTAATAGGTGTCGCTGACATCGTTGCTCCAACCCACCTCCACAAAGATGCTCATCTCCGCCTGCGACTTGCGCACCGGCAGGGGAATCATGGACCCCATGAAAGTCACGCGCATTTCATTGTTGGAAAGCGGCGTGAGCGGATTGAAGGTCGGCAGCTCCTTGTAGTAGGAATAGGTCTCGGTCGGCACATAGGTCGGATCCTGCGCCACCACCCGGTAGAACATCGGAACCGTCGCTGTTCCCGTGGCCCCCAGACCCGCGAGATTCGCCTCGGCATCCTGCCAGGACATCCAGTTGCTCAGGCCGGAAGAGGACCACTGCACGGCATAGTGCGTTCCGGTCCCGCCCGGATCGTCCCAGCTCAGCGATCCATTCCCATCGAAGGCCGTTACTTCCGTCTGCCCGCAGACCGGACTCGGGAACAGCCCGGCCGCAATCACCACGATCATCAACAGAAACCCCCAACGTACAAACTGATTCATGATTCCATTCCTCCGATTTAATCCATCCCTATTGCCTTGTGGAAATCAACAGAACAGAAAGCAATCGGATGATGTTTGATCCGTGCTCATCCCAGTTGATTTACAGTCAGCACTTGTGAGAGAAATGTTATCTCACCTGCAGACCGAGTAAGGAGGGGGATTTCCCTCTCATTCGACAGAAGAATCAAACTTCCGAGCCAGCATCGCGAATAGCTTGGCGACGAAGTTCTTTGATTCCCTGCAGCCTCATTTTGTCCAGAATACGCGCGCAGTAGGACTCCAGCGTGCGGACGCTGATGTTCAATTGCCTTGCAATTTCAGTATTGGACAACCCCCGCCCCAACAGCTGGTAAATCTGCTGCTGCTGCCCGCTGAGCACATCCTTTGGCGTCAATTCCCGAAGGGCCGCCT
Organism: uncultured Verrucomicrobiota bacterium; assembly: GCA_964526745.1. Classification (GTDB taxonomy): domain Bacteria; phylum Verrucomicrobiota; class Kiritimatiellia; order CAIQIC01; family Lenti-01; genus Lenti-01. Next base: position 6,059 of record CAZGMQ010000051.1, on the reverse strand, counting down.
CCGCACGGGGGCTCAAATAGCGCTCCCCTGCCAGCACAGCCCGGATGGCATCGATCAGCGACTCGGCCACCTCGCGCTTGGTAACATAGCCTCCCGCACCTGCATCCAGCGCCCGCTGGATCACGTTGCTCCCCTCATGCATGGAATAGACCAGTACGACCATCCCCTGCCGGTTCAGTTTCTTGATTAAATCAATGCCGCTTTCCTCCCCCAACGCCAAATCCACCACTGCCAGGCGACTGCCTGCCAACGCCGGATGTGAAAGTGTGTCACAGCTGTTTCCAGCCTGGCCGGAGGGATCGAAACCGGCTCCCGCAAGCAATTGTGCCAACGCCGCCCGCACCAGAGGATGATCATCCACCAGAAAGATCCGGGGCTTTTCGGATGCGCTCATGATGCTCCCCCCGAAACCGGCACACAACAGACCACTTCCATGCCGCCGTTGATGCCGCCTTCCACCCGAAGGCTCCCGCCAATCAGTTGCGCCCGATGGGCCATGATCCCCAGGCCCAGGCCCGGCACCGGCACGGCGCCGGCCGCAGGCTGCGGGCCGTCGTCGGCAATCCGCAACACCAGTTCTCCAGCCGCTTGTTCCAGCACGATGGAAATATGCCGGCACCGGGCATGCTGGATGGCATTGGTCACAGCCTCGCGGGCAATGCGGTACAAATGCAGGGCGTGTTCGGAGTTGCAGACGGCCACATCACGATCCGCCTCAAGGCGGCAATCGATATCCTGACGGTCGCGCGTTTCACGACAGAGACGCGCCAAGGCCGGGATCAGGGCATCCGAATCCAATTCCACCGGACACAGTCCGTTGGCCACGTCATAGGCCATCCCGATGGACTCCTCAAGAGTCCTGCGCAACTGCGTCAGATCGCCCGCATCACAGCCCCCGTCCGCCTGTCGCTGGTTTTCCATGGCCGAACAATTCAGCAACGCCGCCGTCAGATGCTGGCACAGACCATCGTGCAAATCCGCCCCCAATCGTCGACGCTCTTCTTCACCAATCCGGATGATTTCCGCTTCCAGTCGCTGGCGGTCCGCTGTCTCCGTTTCCAGTTTCCGCCGAGCCACCCGTTCGGCAATCATGGTGCGCCGCTGCAGGATTTGGAAACGGGTGAACAGAATCATCAGTGTCAGGACCACAATCAGTAAAAACAGCCCTTGCATGCCCCAATAGGAAAGCGGCAGGTCCGGATGTTTCCAGGCGGCATCCAGCCCGATCAGCCAACCGGTCTTGAGCGCCAGCGACACGGCGGCATACAGCAGGGCGCCGAATCCAACGGCCATCCACCCCGCACGCGGTCCAACAAGCAGCAAGGCCAGCAAGGGAAGCAACAGCAAGGTGATCCGGCCGCTGCCCTCCAGTTGCCCCACCGCTAAGCGGATCGCCCCCATCACACTAATCAGTCCCAGCAACAAATAGGCCCGCACATTCGGATTCCAGCGCGGGCGCAGAGCAACAACCAACAGCAGGAGGTAGAATGCGGCGGAGACGGCCCGTACCGGCCATGGAAAAATCAACCCCCACCCGGTGAGAATGGCCAGCACCGGCAGCAGAAATATGATGGAACTGAAACCCAGCAGGACCCGCAGGACACGTGCCCGCCAAGCGAGAATCCCTTCGTCGACATCGCGGGCAATGGCCGTTTCCGGACAGGGGGAAGAAGAATCTGTCCGATCATTCATCGTGCTGAAAGCCCCTCTCCTCGCTGCCTATTATCTGACCTATTGCAGTTCCGCCAAAGCCTCGGCCAGAGCCGTCAGGAAAATCGCATTTTCTTCTTCCGTGCCGACGCTGACGCGAACATGCTCCGGCAGGCCGAAACCGGCCATCGGGCGCACAATGACCTTGCGCTTCGTCAGCGCGGCGGTCAGATCCGCAGCCTTGGCATAGGGGAACAGAATGAAATTGGTAACGGATTCCACCGGGTCCAGCCCCAGCACGCGCAGACCCGCCATCACCTGGGCACGACCGGAACGGAACATCTGGCGCGAAGCCGCGAGGAATTCTTCATCCTGCAGGGCGGCCAGCGCCCCCGCTTGGGCCATGGCATTGACATTGAACGGCTGACGCACCTTGTTCAGCAAGTCGATCCCTTCAGGCTGCGCCATGGCATAGCCCACGCGAAGGCCGGCCAGGCCATAGGCCTTGGAGAAGGTGCGCAGGGTCACCACCGGCTTCTTGCCGGCCTTGACATGCTTGACCGTGTCGACCTGATCCGCAGGTTCGAGCAGTTCCATGTAGGCTTCATCGAAGACCGTGACCACATGATCCGGCACTTTTTCCACGAAGTCATCGACTTCTTCCTGAGACACCATCGTACCGGTCGGGTTGTTCGGGTTGGCAATCACCACCATTTTGGTTTTCGGCGTAATCATTTTCAGCATAGCATCCAGATGATGCACCATGCCGCGCATGGGCGATTCAATGCACTGGCAGCGGTACAGGGCCGACACCAGCTTATACACCACAAACGTGCGCTCCGAAGCCACCAGATCATCCCCGGCATCCAGAAAGGCATGCGCCAGCAGCACGATGTGCTCATTGCTGCCGCACCCCAGCATGACCATGTCATCGGTGATGCCGAATTTTTCGGCAATGGCCTGGCGCAGATAAAAAGCGCCGCCATCCGGATACAAGTGCATCTGAGAGATGGCCTTTTTCATGGCCTCCATCGCCTTGGGCGACGGGCCTAGATTATTTTCATTGGAGGCCAGCTTGACGATGCCAGACACATCTCCGAGCCCCAGCTCCCGCGCCACTTCTTCAATCGGACGGCCCGGCTGATACGGACGCTGCGAGGCAATCCATTCATTTGCGATCGGTGCAAACAGACTCATTTCGATTCCTCCTCGTCCTCATCCCCATCCTCATCCTCCTCGAACTCATCGTCGTCGTCTACTTCTTCTTCCTCATCTTCGACTTCGTCCAGCGGCTCCTCGCCCCCTACAATTTCCTCTTCTGACAGTACCTCGCGCTCGATAGGCTCATCCCCTTCATCTTCCGCCTCAGGCGCCATCGACTCCTCGGCCACCGCGCCCTCCACCACATCTAGTTTCATCTGGTTGGGATCTTCAGGAGCCACATCCGGCTCGGTGGCCGCCGGCTTGGCGGCCTTGGATCGCTGTTCGGCCTCCATCCGGCGCAGCTCATCGGTGCCCGGCAGGTCTTCCAGGCACTTCAGTCCAAAATGCTCCATGAATTTCTGAGTCGTCCCGTACATCCAGGGGCGCCCGGGAAGCTCGCTCCGGCCCACCACGCGGACCAGCTGCATCTCCAGCAGGTTTTTGACGATCGAATCCACGGCCACGCCGCGAACCGCCTCGATTTCCGAGCGTACGCAGGGCTGCCGGTACGCAATAATCGCCAGGGTTTCCAGGGCCGGGAGGGACAGGCGGGCACCGCGCCCCTTCTGCAGCATCACGCGAAGCCAGGGACCGCAGTTGGCATCGTTCTCCAGCCGGAATCCACCCGCGACTTCCAGGATGTGAAATCCCATTTTGCGATCCGTCAGATCGCGATCCAGCTCCCCCACCGCCGCGCGCACCAGGGCTTCGTTCGCCTTGGCGTAATCGTTGGTGATCCCTCCGCGGCGCTCAGCCGTGGCCTTCAGGATCCTCCGGATCTCCACCACCGTCAGAGGCTCCTTGCGCACGAAAAGCATCGCGCCAATAATCTGCTTCAGTTCCGGCAACACAAAATCGTTCATCTTCTTCCCTTCCTCAGAACCCAGAATCGGTGTCCTCGTCGACCGGCACCGACATCTCTTCCACCAGCGGGGGCACCATCTCGACCGTGCCGTCCCCGGACTCAATCCAAATCTCGCCGAACGTGTCTTCCTGGACGGCCCGCGCCTGGCACAGCCGGATCAGCTCCAGCAGGGCCAGAAAGGTGCAGGCGATCTCCTGCCGGGACCGCATCCCCTCAAACAACCGCGAGACCGAAAACTTCCCTTTGGCTTTCAGCGTGCTGCTGAGAATCTCGATCTTTTCGGCCACCGTGAACCGTTCCGAGAAGATCTCGCGCAGCTCTTCATTTTTGACATTCTTGAGCGCCTCGTTGAACGCACTTATCAGGTCAAACAGGCCCACATCATGAAGGGCCACTTCCGTTTCCTTCTCCAGCACGACATCGGCACCATCGCGACCGAAGATGTCCTCCCGGCGGGCCTCGAGGCCCTCGAGGTGGAGCGCAGCATCCTTGAATTTCTTGTATTCCACCAGCTGTCGGACGAGATCCCAGCGCGGATCTTCCTCTTCCGCCTCCAACTCAGGGCGATCTTCCACCGGCAGCAGCATACGGCTCTTGATCATCATCAGTGTCGCCGCCATGACAATGAATTCCCCCGCGATGTTCAGGTCCAGCATTTTCATCAGATCCATGTACTGCATGTACTGCGTCGTGATGGTCTCCATCGGAATGTTGTGGATCTCCAGCTCATCCTTTTTGATCAGATAGAGCAGCAGATCCAAAGGCCCCTCAAAGACCTCCAGCTTGACCTTATATTCTTCTTCGTTTGACATGGGTCAGGCCTCCGCTGCCTTGCCCCGAAACCCCTGCGGCCTTGTGCCGCGGGTGAACGAGGTTGAGAGTCGACTCTTGGACGGGAATACACCTTCTTCACCTGCCGCGCAAGGCGGCAGGGGTCTGCGGAAATGTAGGTCGCTGCTCATTCCAAACCCACAGCTTTGCGTGCCTTATGCAATGTTTCCGTAGCGAGCACCCGCGCCTTCTCAGCGCCCTTCTGCAGCACCGACTCCACATAGTCCGGATTCGCCGCCAGCTCTTCGCGCTTCGCGCGCATCGGGGCGAAATGCGCCTCCAGCAGTTCTGCCAGTTCCTTCTTCGCGGTGCCATAACCCATCCCGCCGGCGCGATACCGCCCGGCCAGATCGGCCTGCTGCTCCGGGGTCGCAAACAGCTTGTACAGCTGGAACACGTTGCACGTGTCCGGATCCTTCGGTTCCTCCAGCCCCTTGCTATCGGTCACAATGCTCATGATGCGCTTGCGCGTCTTCTTGGGGTCACCAAAAATCTCGATCGTGTTGCCGTAGGATTTGGACATCTTCTGCCCGTCCACACCCGGCACCACCGCCACGCTCTCCAGAATCGACGGCTCCGGAATCGTGAACACCTCGCCGTAGGCGTTGTTGAATTTGATGGCGATATCACGGGTGACCTCGACATGCTGTTTCTGGTCGCGCCCCACCGGCACCACATTCGACTGCACGATCAGAATATCCGCCGCCATCAGCACCGGGTAGGCAAACAGTCCGTGATTCGGGGGGATCCCCTTGGCCAGTTTGTCCTTATAGGAGTGGCAGCGCTCCAGCAGGCCCATCGGCGTCACGTTCGACAGAAGCCACGTCAACTCGTTCACCTCCGGCAGATCGCTCTGCCGATAGAACGCCGTGCGCTCCGGATCCAGGCCGCACGCCAGAAAGTCCAGCGCCACATCCCAGGTGCCCTGCCGGAGGGCCTCGGCGTCTGCCACCGACGTCAAGGCGTGGTAGTTGGCAATAAACAGATAGGCATCGCCCTTCTGCTGCAGTTCCAGGGCCGGCTGCATCATCCCAAAATAGTTTCCGATGTGCAGCTTACCTGAAGGTTGAATACCCGACAAAATTCTCATGATTCTTCTCTTTCCACTCTCACTCAAAAATGTACCCGCGCATCCTACTCGCCCCCCTTCCCCGCGAAAAGCCTAAATAGAGAGATTCAGAAATCAGGAGTCAGAACTTATAAAGCAGCCTTTCCTTTCACAGAGAGCCACAGAGAAAAATAGACGAGTGCAGAGCCCAAGCCAGAGGCACTGGGCGAACGCGAGTTCTATAGCGCCACGCAAGCGTGGCGAACGAGAGAGCAAGGCGAACGGAGTGCCAATCAGAATCAAAACCCATTTCAGGCATCAAAAATGCTGATTTTTATCAAAATTCATCACTTTCAAAGGATTTTGGCCCCATTTTAAGCCCTTTGGGGCCTTTGCCCTCACATTTATAATAGTGTAACAGTTGTTCTGTAAATTCCTTCAATGATGCGGGGAGTCCCCCGA
>CAZGMQ010000050.1:0-24277 GCA_964526745.1 uncultured Verrucomicrobiota bacterium | reverse complement strand
GAACTGGACCCGTCCCTGAAGGTCTTGAGAGATGGGGGCCTTGAGGTTAATGCCATGGTCTTTCCATTCAATGCGTTGACACCGGAGGTGGCTGAAGCCGCTATGACCCGGGTCGGCAGCTATCGGCGGATCGACAGCCTGGCTTTGGCGAAAGGGGTGCGTCCGGATGGATCCTTGCCCGGCACTTCCATCGATACTACTCAGTATGCTCCGATGAAGCTGATTAAAAAGTGGATTGATATGGCGCATAAACGGGATCTGAACCTGTTTCTGTATGGCCATCGCATCTTGCCGGACAGCGCTTTCACAGAGGGAACGGTCCTGGCGGTTTCATCCAACACCGTCACGCTGGATCAGCCGGTCCGGTTGGACGCGGCGGAGGACAATGTGTTGATCCCCAATATGGCAAAGCGCCAGAACATGCAGAATACGTTTTCGGTATCAAGTGCGGAGGGGAACAGGATCACGGTTTCCGGGCTGCTGCCGGGAGCGGTTGAAGTGGGGGCGTCCGCTCTGGTAGGCCCGTCTTATGGCACACGTCTCTCTGATTTCAATGAGATGCTGGCCTATGCGGCCGAACGGCTCCATTTCTATACGGTGAATGACATCCAGACTCTCCGGCACAAAGAGGACGTGGCGTTGGAAATATCGAATCGATCGGAATAATGGGGGCGCCTATCCGGGGGATGGGACGCATCAGAATCGGATTGTGGCCCCGGCCGTCACCGTGGTCCGGTCGTAAGTTTCACTTTCCTGATAGTTCACTTCTCCGCGCAGAGAAAGCCGTCGCGTCAGGTTCCAGTTCAGCTTGGCATTTCCACCCCAGATAAAGACCCAGTCTTTCTGGAATTCACGGGACACACCGGCCTGTCCGGCCAGAGAGTAGCCCAGGCGATAAAAACTTCCGCGCAGGGTGGCATAGAGCTGATGCTGTTCCAGCTGTTCCGGGGCCCAGTATTCTGCTGGATTCTCATCGCTGTCTCCGAAGCGGAATAAATAGCCGGCACCTAGGTAGGGCCATTCCTTCAGTCGATAGACCAACCGGCCGTACAGAAGCCAGGTGTTGTTGTCATCGGAGCGGTCGGCAAACTGCCCGTTGATGAATGCATCGACTTTGTCAAACAGGCGGGAATAGGTCACAAGCTCATAATAATTGGCATGGATTTCTGCGCGCAGGGCTTCAACGGTTTCGATTTCCTGACGGGAGAAGACGAGCTCCGCATGTCCGCTCAACCACCGGTTCGGCAGATGAAGGCGGGCCTCGCCTCCGATGATGTCATCCAGTTCACTGTTCATCTGCAGTTGCCAGATGTTTCCTTCCACCCAGATTTGCGGATGCAGATACCAAAGCAGATCCAGTCCAAGACGGAGGCCGCGTTCTGACCCGACACCTTCCGTTTCCCATCGATTTACGTTGGCCAGAGCCCCCAGCCGGAAGGAGTCACCCATGAATCCGTCCCCTTCGAGGGTGTACTGTTCGAAGGTGCGTCCTTCATTGTCGTCCCAATAGCGGCCGTTCACCTTCGGGGCGATCCGCTTCCGGTTGATTGCATTTTCGAGGGTTTCGGCCACCTTGAGCGAAGTCGGATCCAGCTCCAGAGCGGTCCGCAGGTGCCGCAGGGCGGTTGGCTCATCACCCTGTTGATAGGCATTGGCTCCCCAGTTGAACTGGACGGCCTCAGGATCGGCTCCCGCCTTGAGCGCTTGCTGGAACCAATAGTTGGCTTCTTCGTGCTGGCGGTTCCAATACAGGAGCTTGGCGAGTTCTAGCTGACTACGGACCGCTGGATTGTCACGCGTCAGATGGTCGGCAAGCCGGTCGCTGGACCACTGGGCGGGAACGACGCGTGCCGGAATTCGCAGCGGGTTGAATTCCGGCCCCAAAAATCCGCTGTCATCATAGAAGATCGCTTTATCAAAATGGTTGCTGACCGCATCTTGATAGGCCTGCAGATAGGTGAGCTGTGTATCCAGCGAGATCTGACCATAATCACCAAAGGGATAGACCAGTAGTTGTTCAGGGGCCGTTTTTACGGTTTTGCCCGCTGCCTTCAGTTCTTTATTCAGGCGTTTACTGAATGCCTTTTCGGTTTCCATTCGCTTCCCGTTGAATACCGGATGGGTATATGGATTTCCCAGCAATCCATTGGACGAAATCTTTTGGCGCCGGCCCTGTTCCGGTCCGCTGGAGGCGATGAGCCACCGGCCGGATGCGGCCAGTTTCTTCAGGGCAGCCGGCGTGGGTTTGCCGGGAATTTGACGGCTCAGCATGCCCTGATGACCGGCATAGACGGCCCGCCCGCCCCGTTCTTTCAGCAGTTCGTCTACGGCCTCCAGAACGGCCGGTTCAACTTCTTCCAAAACGATGATGGCCTGTGCATTCGTCAGCGGGCGGCGAATGTCGTCAGGTGTGACGAGTTCATAGCCTTCATCATGGAGGCGATCCAGGTGGTCCATCAATTGAGTCAGATTGTTGCGGCCTGGATAGGGGCACGTGGTGACACTTCGGTACAGCAGCACCGGGATCATTTCTTGGGGCGGATTCCGTTTGACCGTCCGTCGCAGGAGCTGCAGCGATGCCCGGACCCGTTCAGCCTCGGAGAGGGCGATGGCATGCCGCAGGCGGCTCTTCACATCTTCCGGGCGCGATTCAATCAGGCTGCCGGAGTATCCCAGTGCCTTGCGAAAATGTCGATCTGTCGAAGCGGCATCTTTAAGAGATACGAGGGCGACAAAGGAATCGGGATTGCGCTTCAGCAGTCCTTCATAAAAAGTGACAGCCTCCGGAGCCATTCCCAGTGCTTGCATCTGCCGTGCCGTAAGGTAGCTGCCTTGCACATGCCCTGGATCGGTTTCGAGAAGGGAAAGAGAGGAGTGGAGCGTATTAGTGGTGATGTGCCGGGCCACTTCAGAGTTTTCGGCATACGTCCGGTGAAGTCCTGAAGAAGAAGCCTGATCCAGTCCGGCTTTGGCGGTTTCTGCCGCCTGTTCGTATTGGCCTTGTGCCTGATAGATTTCGGCTAGCAGTTCATAGGCCTGAGGGGTAGGGGCGGATTCAATTTGCTCTTTCAGAATGGCAATCGCCTCTTCCGGCTGGCAGATCTGGTAAGTGGCCGCGGCCTCCTCCGTGGCATAGTAGGAAATGGAGGGGAAAGCCAGGTGCAGGAGCTGCCACCACTCCAGAGCCCGTTCCGGTTCTCCCAGCGCCGACCACATTTCCGCTGCCTGGGGACGGAGCGTTTCGTCCCCTTCATAGATTTTCTCTTCCATCCATTCCGCCACGGCCCGGGCATCATCCACCTGTCCGACCTGGAGATAGTCATCGAAAAGAAATTGCTTCAGCCGGGGTTGATTGGGGTCGGCGGCTAAACTTTTTTCATAGCTCGCAATCGCCTTTTTGTAGTGGCCCTTCTGCTCAGCCATTTTCCCTTCCACCGCCGCCCGGACGACAACGGAGGTGGCTCGGGTCTGAAGGTCGGTCAGCAGCTGTTTGGCTTCCGCTGCGCCCTTGTGGGTGAGGTTGATCTCATAGGCATCGAGCCAGCAGGTTCGATCCGGGTCCCGGTCCAGTACGCGGCGATACAGTTCCAACGCGGCTTTCGTCTGTTTCCGGTACCGCATGCTTCCGGCTGCCTTCTCGAGGGTGTCGGTGAGCTGCGGGTCCTGACGATAGGATGCGCCCAATCGATCGTCCACGGCAAAAATCAATTCAGGAGTGCCGATCAGGTCTACGCAGTTGCGGATTGTGTCCAGCGTCATGCGGACCCGCGGTTTCTTGGAATCAGGACCCAGTGTTTCCAGAAACGGTGCCAGATAGGTTTCAATATCCAGGCACGTTCCGCTCAATGCTTGGGCATAAGCCAGATACAGTCCGGTCTCCAACGGATCCTCCTGGAGTTTCCATGCCTGGGTTAGCAGGGGACGGGCCGCTTGAAGGCGGCCCTTTTCGACCAGCGGGATCGCGATGCTCAGCAAGGTTTCATTGGGTGCCCATCGCGCCAGAAGGGCGAGTGCCTGCTTCGGATGATTCTCTTCAATCAGACGGGCGATAACCTGTGCGATGACCTCCGAGCGGTGGGGGACTCCTCCGGTAATGGCATTCTCCATAGCCGCGAGAGCTTCTTCTGGTCGATTCAGGGACCAGAGTATCCAGCCCATATCCCGCCAGGTCGACGCATCGGCAGGAGCCAGTTCGATGGAGGCTCCGAAGGCGGCCAAGGCTTGTTCGTTCTGGCCGACGGTCTGGTATGCCGCGCCCAGATCCCGCCATGCTTTGGCATTCAGCGGCTCCAGTTCGCAGACGGCCTTCAGGGACTCCAGAGCCGCATTGGTGTGGCCGGTCTTCCACTGTACCGTGCTGAGTTCCCGTAGGATTGAGCTGTTGCCCGGATCGAGCGCGGCCGCGGTTTCGAGCGGCTCCAGCGCCGCTTCATATTCCTTCTGGTTGAGCAGAATGGAGCCGAGTTGTTTCCAGGCACCGCCATATCCGGCATCCAGCTCCGTGGCCTGACGGGCCAGGTCCAGGGCGGAATCCATCTGGTTCAATGCCGCCGCTTCCTGAGACTGGTGGACCCGGTCCATGACGGAAACGGACTCGGCGATAGCGGAGGTTCCCGCGACGGCGATCCATCCGATCAGCCCCCACAGAAGCAGGATGGAGGGGAGGGGTTTCATGACAAACGGGGCCTCAGGGTTCATAGCGGATACCTCTCGATATTCCCAGTTCTCTGCTGGCCACTGGATCCAGAAGTCCTATGAAGCGATAGGCGGGGGTGGTGGCCAGCAGCCGGTCCAGTTCAGAAAGACTTTCGGCCTCGGATCCTTCCAACAGAATCATGTCACTCGGGCTCAGCTGCGTGAGATCAAACCGTTCCGGTTCCGGTGTCGCGGCAGGCAGCAGGACGATGACATCGAGATCCCTGTCATGCAGGCGCTGCAGCTGGACCGATGAGGGAGAAGGAATGGCCACGCGGTGGATCAGGCTGCGGGTGATCGGGTGATTGAACAAGGCGGACAAGCTTGCGCTGATCTCCTCCGGATCGGCACCGGCCGGGAGCAGGGGAATCATTTCTGTACCTTGGCCTGCTGCACTCAGAATTGCCTGTCGCTGTTCAGGGGAGGGTTCATCCCCCTTGGGGCTCAAGGGGACAATCAAGGCCTTGATGTTGGCATATTCCTTCGTCGGGACCTGATCCAGTTGGTCGGCCAGAGTATAATCGCTGACCAAGGGGGTGGCGGAGAAGGCCCCCACATGAAGCGACCCGATATCCGATCCAATGCCGGATCGGCCGTGGCTCAGCTCGGCGGCCAGAGGCAGGGGGCCGGCCAGCAGGGTATCCTTGCGCCAGAGCCATGCGCGGGATCCCTTGACCCGCAGCCGCAGGGACACCGGCTCATGAATCTCCGGCGGGTCGGGATGCCAGTGAAGGGTCCGGATATTTCCCTGCAGATTCTCCTGCACCCGGATGCCTGCCGGAGTTACTGTGACACGCAGATAGGATTTTGGAGAGGTGTAGCGTGCATAGATCGCGGCAGCTGTGTCCGAGGTGATGCGAAGGGTTGTGCTGATATCGACATCCGTCCACGGTTCGCTTCCCCGGAGCCAGGCGGCGGACTGTGCGGCGACCTCCATTCCGTCGAGGGTGAACTGGACCGTTCCATCCACCTGCCAAAAGCTCGCGTCATGTGCTTCTCCCACCGTGTCAAATTGCGGGGCATATCGTTCCAGCTCCTGCACCAGTTCTTCACCGGTGAGACGTCCGGGTACCCGGAGACGGGTCAGGTTGAAGGGATCCCGGCCGGGACCGTTGAACGGATTGTCTGCACGGATAAACGCCAGCTTGAAATACCGGGTGACTTCCTCCCGGTTGATTCGTGCCGCTTCGGGATCCGCTTCAGGTCCGTGTCCGGCATCCGCAAACGGATAGACATAGGCGATGGGGCGGACACCGGTTTCTTCCTCAATGGCTTCCACACAGTCCGCATAGTCGGCGGCCACCCGCTCCTGGAAAGCCTCCAGGCTTTCCGGTCCGGCCTCCGTCCACAGCCGCCGGGTCAGGAAATGCCCGGTGTCTCCGTCGGGGCCCGTGGGAATTTCATCAATGGCCTGATCTCCCATGCCCGCAAACTGCCAAAAGCCTAGCTTGGCAATCCGCTGCAGATCGCTGCGATGCAGAAAAAAGGCTCCGCGGGACCGCATGATCCGACTCGGAAGGCAGAGCGTGCCGGAGAATCCGGTTTCCTGAAAGGGTTTGACCGTGTAGACCACGCTGTCTTTCCGGCCACCTTCGAACAGCAGCAGCAGGGCTTTGGGCGGCAGCGGGGCATCCTCCCGCAGAAAGGCGAGAGCATCCTCCGGTGTGATGGTTCGGTAGCCTGCCGCCTGCAGGGCCTGGAGGTGATGTTCCAGCTGCTTGGGCGTGGTGTAGACATCGGATTCCTTCGCATCGAGCCCGGGATAGGAAATCGCCATGAATCCCTTCCAGCCCCGCCAACTGGCGGTGTCACGGACCGGAACCGGCCGTTCCCGAAGCAGCGCATAGATGGCAAACCCCAGGAATCCGGCTACCAGGATCCACTGAATCAGGATGGACAGTTTTTTCATATTTCCGAAGACATCCCTCTGGTCCCCCAGGTGGTCCGGGCAAAGGTTAGGATGGCGATGGGCAGCTGCCACACCAGAATAAACATGTAGTAGAAGCAGAATACGACGCCATAGATCCAGAGGCGGGACCGTTTCATCAGCAGATAGACACTGCTGAGCATCGCGCTCATGACAAAGACACCGGCGATATACTGGATGGGCCAGACATAGTTCAGCAGGGGAATCACCAGCAGCGCCCGCAGGACAATCGCTGGCGCCACCAGCGGAAGGATGAAGCCCAGATAGAACGAGAGGGCCATCAGCGGCTGTTTTTTCCACATGAATCCGCAGGCCACGAGGCTCTCCCTGAACCAGGAGCGTTTCCAGCGCATCTGCTGCCGCAGAAAGATCCAGTGACTTTCCGGGACGACCGTGGTGCAGATCGCCCGCTCGGCATACCGGACTTTATAGCCCCGCCGCAGGAGCATATTGGTCAGACTCCGGTCGTCGCCGTAGGTGCACGGCTGTCCCAGAAAGGTCTGAGTTTCCCAGGCATCCAGCACGTCCATCAGCCGGTCCGCGCGATAGCACGCCAGCGGTCCGGACAGACAGGTAATGCTGTCGAAGACGCTTTCCGCAGCTTTCATGACGCGGAAGGCTACATAGTACCGAACCGACTGCATCTTGGTCAGCATGTTGGCCCAGACATTTTCGACATCGCAGTGCCCGGTGACTGCCGCCACCTCCGAATCGCCGAAGTGGTCCAGCAGGCGCCGGATGGCATCCGGCCTCAGAAAACTGTCGGAATCGATAAAGATCATGAAGTCGCCGGTGGATATGCGGACGCCCGCCCCTAAGGCATGGCGCTTGCCCCGGCTTTGCTCAAAGTTGATTAGGACCACATTCGGATACAGCTCCCGGGACCGCTTGATGGCCTCCAGTGTCCGGTCCGTGCTGCCGTCATTGATGACAATCACCTGCAGCTTGTCTTCAGGATAGTCCGTTTCCATGACTTGCCGGATGGTCCGCTCAATTTCATCTTCTTCATTGAATGCCGGGATCAACAGCGTGACCGGCGGCGTTTCGGTTCGTTCTTTCGGATTGCGGTAGAACGAGGCAAACAGAAACCGGCTGATCAGATAGCCGCCCACCAGCAGGCTGTATAGGAACACCGGAACATCAAACCAGAAGAAGTAGAAATTCTGATACTTGATAATCAGGGTGAGGCTCACGGCCAGAAAAAAGAACGCCACCGCGAACCAGCGCAGCAGCCCCCAGGTGGTTCGGGCCAGCCGCTTGGACAGCGGCTCTTCAAACATCACTCCCATCTGGGAGGATCCTTCATCCCGCCGCCGCACTTCGCCGCTGATTTTCATCGACGAGTGGATGAATTCTTCCGGCAGGGTGCCGGGAGGGACCTTAAAATGCAGGTGGATCCGTTTCTCGGATGCCGGGATATCGGGCGCGTCAATCAACAGACCGCCATCGGAAATATCCCGAGCCGTTCCCTGATAGACCTTCTCATTGTCCCCGGAGCCCACCGTGATCTCGACCGGAAATTCACTCCAGAATCGGGTTCCCGTCCGCCGATCGCTGTAATTCGGCCGGGACCGGTTGCGCAGCCGGCGGTCCACCTTTTCGTCAGGTGAACTGGAAGATTTTGGCTCTGGTGGAGTTGAATTCATGTTTAATCGTCAATCTTTGCGCATATCGGTGGTGATATGCGACAAGAAATTTAGATTTATTCTACTTTTATTAAGGGAGAATCCGGTCATTTATGGCCGGGGTCTGGAGAGAACGGGGGCGGCAGGCTCAGATCCAGCCTTGAAGCCGGTAGTACAGTAGGGCCGCGTACTCGCGGGACGATTCATGCATATAGCGCAGGTTGGCCCACAGATTGTAGCGGAGATACATCGACGAGCCGATATCGGGAATAACGGTCTGGGTGGCGGTTGCGGTGTTCGGGATGTTTAGCTCTTCCACCCGCCACGGGAGGGGGTCTTCCAGGGAGATAGGGAAAGCGGGAAAGGCCGTCAGAGGGATGTCACAGGTGTTGCGGATGGCTGCGGCGGTGCGCCGTGTGTGCTCAGGGCTGGTCACAATCATCACACAGGCCGCATCGGAGTCTTCGGCCAGCCGGGCCGAAAGCCGGAGGGCCTGCTCGCGGGTGTTGCGGCCTCCTTCCAGGATCCGGACGCGGTTGGTCGGGATGCCCCGCAGCTGAATCTCTTCGAGATAGGCCTGGGAGGCCGGCGAATTGGCGGCATCCAGCGGCATGGCAATCCAGACCGTTGCATCCGGGTTCTGTCGGGCGGCTTCCGCGGCATAAAAGGTCCGCATCAATCCGGACTCGCCCGGGATCCCGCTTCCGCCCATCACGAGAATATGCGTCGGCGGCAGGTCGCTGGGGTTGGGCACCGCCCAGAGCCCTTTATAGATCTGCCAGGGCAGGGGGGTGAACAGCAGGACGGTATATAGCAGAGCCAGTCCGCCGATCAGCATCAAGGCGCCGCGGATAATCCGGATCAGGATGTGGAGTAAGCTCTTCATACCCCACAAGCGTAGCGGAGCCCGCGTCGCCGGGAAAGAGTTTCTTTTCCTTCCCGTCCCCGGTATAGTGAGCCTATGAGGAACGTACTTCGAGGGATTGGGTCGATCATTATTTCTGCCGGAATCCTCTGGCTGTTGCTACGGGAGACGGGGCAATCGGCTCAGGAGGGATTGCAGGCGCTCTGGACCATGAGTCTGGGCGTCTGGTTGGTCTATGGACTCGCCCAGTTGCTGCAGGGCTGGCTTCGTGCCATTCGCTACCGCGTGTTGCTGGCCGGTGCGAAAGCCAATCCGCTGCCCAGCCCGGCCCGGATGTTCGGGGTGACGCTGGCCCGCAATATGTTTGTGGATATGCTGCCGGCCCGTGCGGGAGAACTCATGTACTGGGCGTTGCTCAATCGCGGAGAGGGGGTGCCCAGCAAAGACTGTGTATCGTCGATGACGCTGAGCATCTGGTTCGATTTGTTGGCCCTGGCGGCCGTGTTGGGATTTGCGGTAGCGGCGCCGATGCTGGAAGTGGGTGGACGCATGCTGATGCTGTGGGGATTTGTTGTGATCGCCGTGGTGGTGAGTGTCGGGTGGCTGGCACTCTTTTACGGTCCGGGATGGGGGGAATGGATTCTGGCACATTTCCCCGATCGTCTTCGAAAATGGAAGCCCGTTGCGGGGCTGCAACAGTTCATGAGCAGCCTGTCGGATTCGTT
This sequence comes from uncultured Verrucomicrobiota bacterium, assembly GCA_964526745.1. Classification (GTDB taxonomy): domain Bacteria; phylum Verrucomicrobiota; class Kiritimatiellia; order CAIQIC01; family Lenti-01; genus Lenti-01. The sequence continues at coordinate 14,440 of CAZGMQ010000050.1, read as the reverse complement.
CCATCAGGTGCGGGGTTCGGGCGTGATAGGGAAAGTGACACTCCTGTCGATCGGTATCCGGATTGTCAAATATGCAGGATTGGCCGTGGCGTTCTATGGCGTGGCGGCGGTGTTGCGCCCGGCCTTGGCGGAACTGCCTGTGTGGCAGATGCTCATCGGCCTGATCAGTGGGGAGGGGGGCGCCGCATTGCCGGTCCCGACGTTTATGAGTCTGGGAACGTATGAAGCTGCCGGCGCCGGTGCACTGAGTCTGACCGGGGTGGCTGGATCCGATGCGGCCATCGTTCTGCTCGGAACCCATGTCGTCAGTCAGATCGTGGATTATTCAATCGGAGGGCTTGCCCTTTTGGGGCTCGTCTGGGGAAAGCGGAGGAACACATGAGCACATCATTGGACGAACCTGGAAAATGGAAAGTTAATCCGGTCCTGGCAACCTGGATCAGCATGCTGGCGTTGGCGGTGGCTTGTGTGGCCTTTTGGCTGTGGCGCGTGCAGTTGAAAGCGGGGGCTCAGGAGGCGCCCGGCCCGGGGACCGTCATCCGGATGGGTATGACGGAGCTGGCGGCTCTGGATGCAGTCTGGGATGAAGACTTCGGATTTATTGTTTGGAGTTCAACGATGTATGGCGACCACGAGCTGGTCCGGCTGGACTGGCCCTCGGGGCGGATCACCCGTCTGACAAAAAACTCGTTCGTGGACAGCACCCCCAAGATTTCGCCGGATGGAACCCGCGTGGTTTTTGCCCGGTCGCGTCTGCCATGGGTGTCCTTTCGAAATTTGGAGGAGTGGGATATCTGGGCGCTGGATTTGACCACGGGCCATGAGTGGCGCGTGGCGGAGCGAGGGGCAGAGCCTGGATGGACGGCGGACAGTCGCTCCGTTGTGTTTCAGCGCGGAGGTCGGGAGGTGATCCAGGCCGCATTGGACGGATCCTCCGAGACCGTGCTGCTGGGTTCGAAAGAGAAAACAATATGGACAACGCCCTCCTTGAATCCTGCGGGGGACCGGCTGGCGGTGACGGTTCGAGGCAAGCAGCGTCGGACGTCCGTTTTTACGGTTCCCGGTGGGGTGGAAACGCCTGTGGCAGGCGGGTGCCAGCTCGCCTTCTTCCCGGACGGTCAGGGGATGGTTCTCGTGGAGCATGGCGGCAAAATGAAGAATCAAATTTGTCGTACGGATGCGCAGGGCAAGAATGTGCAACCCCTGATCGATATGCTCGGCTACTGGAGCCATGAATATTTTCCCCGGGTCTCGAATGACGGCAAGCTGCTGGTCTTCGGCGCGGCCCGCGAGGGACACGAACACGATACCGCCGACTACGAAATCTTTCTCTGGCGGATTGGAGACCCCTGGGAGAATGCCGCCCGGGTCACCTTTCACACCGGAAATGATCAATGGCCGGATATCTGGGTGATTCCGCAGCCGTGATTCTGGATTGTTAGAATATGATTTAAGGGGGGGGTTATGCATTGTCCCGCAAGGAGAAAAGTGGCAGAGTGAGCGAAGCTATGACGTTTCAGACCACCAAAATTCATCTGGTTGAAAAAGACGCTCCGGGGTCTGGATTTCAGTCGCGGGAACTGCGCGTAGGGACCGTTCTGTGGGACCGCTATGAAGTGACCGCTGTGCTCGGCGCGAGCGAGCTGGGGGAGAGGTGGCGGTGTCTGGATCGGGAATCCGGAATAGAAGTTTCCCTGCGTTGGCTGCCGCCAGATCTGCGGCGATCCAAACCCGTCATGGCGGTCATTCATGCCGGCATCCGCCGCCTCTCCGATCAGACACACCCGAATCTGGCGGCTATCCGTCAGATGGTCTATGTGGGCGATCAAATCTATCTGGTAGGCGATTATGCTCCCGGCATCGACATAGGCACTTGGAAGAACGGGGGCGCGGGCGGGAAGCGAAGTCTTCAGGAGGTGCTGCCCGTGCTACTTCAGGTGGCCGCCGCCCTGGATTTTTCGCATGCCAAGCGGATCATCCATCGGAATCTGAAGCCCTCCGAAATCTATCTGGACTCCATGGGCCGGGTCAAAGTAACCGACTTCGGGCTGGCGCCTCATCATCACATGACCATGGTGCACGGCGAGGCCATTCGGATGGGGACCACGGGCCCCTATCTGGCTCCCGAACTGAAAGACAGCGTAGGCGGGGGGGCGCCGGATTCGGCTAGCGATCAATATGCGCTGGCCATTCTCGCCTGGGAACTGCTGGCCGGTAAACCGCCGGCCCCCGGCTCGGACGCGCCGTTGCCAGACTGGCCGGGCTCGGCCCGTTCCGCTTTGCGTCGGGCCTTGTCCAGCCAGCCGCGAAACCGATTTGTGACCTGTTCCGACTTTGTGAAAGCCCTGGGGGGTGAACGTGTGCCGGGCCGCCGCGGCCGCAGCGCCAAGGAATGGCGCCGCATCCGAATTCGCGTGGGGGTCGTCGCAGGGCTCATCGCCTTTTGTGCGGGAGCCTATTTTGGCGGGCAGGCGCTGGTCGAGTGGATCAACCGGCCGACCGTCGTGGAGCAGGCGGTCTCGGAGCCTCAGACGTTGAATCCCCCCCCCACGGTCCAGCCGGCGGAACCGGAATATGTCCCACCGCCGCCCTTGATTGTGACAACACCGCTGCCGGTGGAAGGAAGCCCCTGGGTCACGCAGACGGCCCGGATGGATTTGATATGGATCTTCGACTTGCAGATGTGGGTCGGACGCTATGAGGTCACCAATGACCAATATCGCCGGAAGGACTCTGAGCACAGTAGCGGAGAGTACAAAGGCCTTAGTCTGAGTGGGTCTCGCCAACCGGTCGTTCGGGTGAACTTCAAGGATGTTGCAGCGTATGCCGCCTGGCTGACCGAACAGGAACGGGCCGCCGGCAAACTGCCGGAGGGCTGGCGCTACCGGCTGCCTTCGCGGGCCGAGGCCGTGGCCTACACGCGCGCAGGGGTCACGGCAGCTTTCCCTTGGAGGGGGGAGTTTCCACCCACTCGCGGAAACTATGCGGATGAGTCTCTCGCCAAGGCCTTCCCCGGCCAAAAATCGATTGCAGGCTATAACGATGGATTCCCGGTCACCGCTCCGGTTGAAATGAGCGGGGAAAATGACTGGGGGCTCTTCGGTGCCGGCGGCAACGTGTGGGAAACCACCTCGAAGAAATCTGGTTCCGAGGTCTTTGGTGGCTGGCAGGGCGGCGGCTGGGATGACTATCTGCCGGAGCGGATGCAGAGCAATGGCGCCTATGGATTTATCGGCAATGCGCGCGGTTCGGTCAATGGCTTCCGCCTGGTTCTCGCCCGCATGGAGGACGAGGCCCAGCCTCCTCCCCCAAAGAAGGATGATGAGATCGCCGTGAAGTCCACTCCTGCCCCGCAGGGCTGACGTCTCAGAACTTCTTCGTGGAGCCCCGACGACCCGTCGGGTTTGGGTAAACAAGCGGCACGGGGGCGTACCGGCTCCAAAGAGTCGGAATCCTAAAAACAGGCTGATTCGCCAGGCTCAAAAAAAAGGACCTCCCGCAAGGGGAGGTCCGCAGGGTCCATTCTGAATCCAGACGGTTGGACTCAGAATGTTCTCAGCTAGAAGTGATGGACATAGCGCATGTTGTAGCGCTGACCTTCAGGACGGTTTTCCGCTTCCATCTCGAAGTACACATTGAAGAAGAGATGGTCGTCGGGGCCAAAGCTCCACAAGGCGCCCGGACCGATCGCCACGACCTGTTCCAACCCGCCGGACAGGCTCTCGCCGTTCACCTTGCTGGATTCAACCTGCTTGAACGCATAGCCGTTGATGCCGATCCGCAGCTGCTTCTCCATCACTTCATATTCTGTGGCGAAGTTCGCATGGACAGCCGAACCGGCCTGCGTGTCGCTGATGCCGGACTCCGGTGGCGCAAATGGATCGCTGTTTTTGGCATTCCACAGATAGTGCAGGCGGCAGGAGACGGTCCATTTCGGCGTGGCGAACCAGGTCGCTGCCCAGTAGGGATTCAGGCTCAGCACATTTGCGCCGGGATTGATGTTGCGGGTCTCGTCATACTCACCCGTCGGCAGAATTGTCTGCAGTTCGATGCGGTGCATGAAGACCGGTCCGTTTTCTCCCATAATCGGTGCCCATTGCAGATAGGGTCCGATCAGCAGATCGCCGATACCGGACTTGGTGGTCAGCGGAGTGCCGCCCGCATCCAGATCAAAGGACGCCACCGGCAGAATGAAATCCAGTCCCCAGCTCGCCCCGCTCGGAAGAACGGCAGGAGACTGATAGATGATTTGCGACAGGCTGATCCAGGCATCCAGACTCGGATCGCCTGGGAAGGGCAGGTCCGGCAACTCATCGGACGTATAGAACTGGAGATACTGGGTAAAATACCAGCCCGGTCCGGAGGGCGGTCCACCATCGAGAAAACTGGTGAAGCCGAGATTCACGGCCGGTTGATCATACGCCGCCGCCGACAGGCAAAGCAGCAGTGCCGTCACACCGGCAATCCATCCAATACGCTTTTGTTTGAACATGGGGGTCCTCCTAGGTTGTTCTTATTCGTAGAAACAAAGTCTGCCCCACGGCCGGAATGACTGCAAGCCCAAAGGTCAAGAAAATGCACCGCCCTGGGTCGATAGGAGGGCATCAGGATTCCGCCTCTTCCGGATGCCGGTCCACGAGGACCACCTTTTTCCCGGCGAGGCGCAGGAGGAGTCCGGTGCCGATGGCGAGGAACAGAACTAGGGAAAGAAGGTAGAGAATTTTGGCCAGCACCTGCTTCTCCGCAAAAAACGGGTTGAGCCCCGGTACATAGAAGCGCTCACCGGCATAGGACAGCTGGATCGAGGGAATGCCGCGGAAAGGAAGCAGACTGTCAATGAAGGGGAACAGCCCGGCATTGCCTTCCACAACGATGCGCATCGGATCCTCCACCGTCCCGCTGCCGCCTTTGATGTGGGCGACGCATTCGGTGGCCGTGGCCGAACTGAAGGCCAGGAGGGCCACGCCGAGAAGGCCGAGAAGCAGGAGGGCCAGTAGAATGGGCTTGGCGGGGTGTTTCAAGGTGTCCCTTGTGTTATCGGAAGACAGACAGGAGATGAGGTCCCAGAATGAGCAGGCCGATGAGAGCGGCGCCAATGGCGGAAAGGAGGACGGCTCCCGCCGCCACATCTTTGGCCTGTTTGACCAGCGGGTGATACTCCGGCGAGGCGGCATCCGCAAGAAACTCGAAGGCCGTGTTCAAGGCTTCGGCGGCCCAGACGGCCATCAACGCCAGAATCAGTCCGCACCACTCGCCGGGAGTAATCCGGAAGAACAGGCCGGCGGCGATGACGCCGACCGTGGCGACGGCATGGATCCAGGCGTTGTGCTGGGATTTCAGCATCGTCCAGATGCCGGTAGCGGCATAGGTGAAGCTCCGGATTCGGCCGGTGAACTGAAATGGGGTACGCTTCTTCACGGTGGTGAGGCTGAGTATAGCCCTCCCGGTTCGGAAGGGCAAGTGCGGGGCGGGCTCAGGCGTCCTGCTGCGTGGCGATGAGGCCTTCGCGGCCGGGCTGGCCGGCAAGGGTCATCGGGGCGGCCGGAAGCGTGGACAGGTCGATCGGGAGCAGATTGGAAAGCGGAGCAAAGGAGGCTCCGAGCGCATCGATGCGATCGCAGAAGTCGCGGAACAGGTCAAAGCAGAGAAGGCCTTCCGCTTCCGCGTGGATGCAGAGGACATTGAGGGCCTCGGCGCGGAGCTTGGAAACAAGCCGATCATTGTACGTCTCGGCGGTGGTGCCATCCCGGCCGATGAGTTCATCATAGGTCGGGAGCGTCGTGGGGATTTGCGGCTGGTTCGAGGCGGCACCGTTGACCAGCGGGCGGAAGATCGAGGTGCCGCGGCAATCCGAATTGTAGCGGAAGGGGAACTCCTGCTTGGCGACCAGCGTGGATTCGTCGGCGCGCCATCCGGGGGAGGCGGAGGCCGCGGGGGGCGACCCCAGGATCTCGGTGAGCGACTCCACGCCGAGGCGCAGTTGCTCCCGCACAAAATCGGACCCGCCAGAAATGGATTTGTCCTGCCACGCGTGGTGATCCCAGGCGTGCAGACCGATTTCATGCCCCAGCGCGGCGGTCTCGCGCAGGATGGGGGCCAGCTTGTCGCCGATGACAGGGCCGGGCCAGAGCGTCCCTTTGAAGAGGATGTCCCAGCCATAGAGGCCCGGGGCGTTGGACCGGAGCATCTTGATGAGGAAGGCGGGCTTCAGCAGACGCCAGAGATGACGGCCCATGTTGTCGGGTCCGACGGAGAAAAAGAAGGTCGCGCGCTGGCCGCGCTTCGCCAGTTCCTGTGCGAGCGGGAGCACCCCGAGGCGGGTGCCCCGGAAGGTATCGACATCGATTTTAAGTCCGATTTTCATAATGGGTGATATATTTACATCGTATGGGAAAAGTACGAACGGCTTACCAGCCGACTTCGAGAGAGGTCGGCGCATCGGCTTCGCCCACATCGCCGGAATATTGCGTTTCCAGCATATAGGTTTCGCCATCCGAGATCAGCGTGATCGCGCCATCGGTGTCGGTGCCATAATGATCGGCATCGGGAAGGGCATCTTCGCTGGCGCGGCGGGAGGCGCCATGCAGCTTCACGGCCAGCTTGTACTTCATTTGCGTGACCGGGCGGGGATTGCCGAATTCAAAGATGACGGTTTCCGGGTCGATGGCCTGAAGCAGGGCGCCGGTGGCATCAATCAGCTGCTGCTCCATATCGTCGGGAAGTCCGGCCCTGATATTTTCCAGTCCGGCGGTGCCATGACCGGGGGCGATGGCCACGGTGGATTTCAGCTTCTCGGCGGGCAGGCTCTTCAGGAGTTCTTTTTGCTGCGCAAAGGTCAGGTCGGAGGGCAGGAAGAGGGAGAAGTCGCCGTAGACCAGGCGCATCGAAAGCGGGGCGTCGGACTGGCCTTCGGCCGGGGCCAGCACTTCGATATAGAAAGGCTTGCCGTCCACGTCGCTTTCGAAGAGACGGTCGCCCGCGACTACTTCGCGCGGCACGATCGTCGTGCTGGAGATGCGGTGCTTCAGGCTGTCCGGCGCGCGGGCCTCCAGCAGCTCCTTCATTTCGCCGTGCTGGATGACGGATTTGACCGATGCGGGATAGAGGACCTCCGACACATCGAGATAGGTCAGAATGGAGGGGGCCCCCGCGGTATGCTCGGGGTTGCGCGAGGTCAGAATCAGCGCATCCAGATGCTGGATCTGCTTGGCGTTGATGTAGGGCAGTATCGTGCGGATGGCATTGTTGCGGCTGCCGTGGTCCGTCTGTACGAAGGCGGAATCGATCAGGATGGATTTTTGGTCCGGGGTGTTCACCAGGATGGAGGACCCGTAGCCGACCGACAGAACCGTGATCGCGAGCTGGCCTTCCGGACGCAGGGCCCGTTTTTCGCTCTGGTTGGAGGCAAAAAGACTGCCCAGCATCACCACGGCCACTCCGATGGCGATGAAGCGGGTGGATTTCGAGGCGCGCCGCCAGCGGGGTCGGGTCACGCGGTACCAGAGGGGTCTCCACCAGACGAAGATGGCGACCAGCGCATAATAGATGAAGAGCCAGCGCAGCGTGGGCTTGCTGACAAACGGATAGACGAACCAGACCGAGAAGTAATGACCGATCAGCAGGAACAGCGTCGAGAAGAGCCAGTTGGCCGCATTGAACAGGAGGGCCAGATAGATGCCGATTCCGGGAATCAGTCCGATCAGTCCGGCGAGCATCGAGAGTTGCAGGACAACACCGACGAGCGGAATCGCGATCAGGTTGGCATAGGCACCGGCCACGGGCCAGCGGTAGAAATAGAAGGCCGAAAGCGGGATCATCATTCCGATCTGCAGCCCGAACTGGGCGGCAATGAATCCGGCAACTTTGGGATGGATGTCCGCAAATCCGTAGTTCCGGATAGGGGAGATGCCATGGGCGGTCAGGAAGCGCGTGAGGCTGAACACCCCGACGCCGAGAAGGGCGTAGGTGATCCAGAAGCGAATAGTGATCACCAGCAGCCAATGCGCGGCGAAAGCGTAGGTCAGCAGGCTGACCATGAGAATCAGGCCGAGAAAATCATTTCCTTGGAACTTCTTGAACAGGTCGAAGAACGGCTGCGTCACAAGGACCAGCGAGAGGATCGCGCCGAAGGAAAGAGTGAAGGACGGGTCGATCAGCATCGCGGGGTTCTGGATCAGAATCAGGAACCCGGCGATGGGCAGCCCGAGCAGGGCGGACGCCCGGAGGCCTTGCCCCATGTATCCCCATGTCAGAAGGAAAAGGGAGTTCATGATACAGGCGCGCAGCGTGGAGGGCCGCGCCCCGGTGATGATGGCGAAAATAATCAGTGCGAAGATAATGAAGGGGACGAAGACCTTCTTCGAAATCTTCAGCAGCGTGAAGATTCCCATGAACATCAGCATGATAATCGTGACATGCAGACCGGAGACGGCCAGCACATGGCTGACGCCCGAGGCCCGGAATTCATCGGCGATCAGGACCTGGGTCGGCTTGTTCAGCTCGATCAGAGGAGGAACAACGGCGTTGTCATAGTCAGAGGAGGCGAGCGACACCGTATCCTGCATGCCGTAGCGGAGGCCGAGGGTCAGCGCGCCAAGGAAGTTGGAGTTGGGTTTCGGCATGGTCTGCTTGATCACACGCACCATCTCGTCGCGCAGGTAGAGGGCGAATTCCACGAGGCCATTGCCTTCGCGCGGGGCGTCGAAGCCCTGCGGAATGATAATGGCGATCGGCGGCGGCCCGTCGCGCGGCGTGCGCAGCATCATCTGGCCACCGACATTGTGGCTGCGCAGATACTTGGCTTGGTCGAACGCGCCGGCATTGGCGGCAGACGGCGGGGTGATCAGCCCGCCGGACAGAAAGATGTCGAACCCGAAGGCCGCCGATCGGGCCAGCCGGGCATAGCCTGGCATGTCCGGCTTGACGGTCACGCGGATGATCTGGCGATCCACCTCGAAATACGGGCCGTCCGGCTGATATTGAATATAGTCCGGCGTGATGGCCAGCACCGTCTTGAAGGAGTAGACCCACGGATCGGCCGCGATGCGCCCCAGAATGGAGACGGGCACGACATTGCGTCCGCTGCGGGCGAACAGGGCAACGGAATTGACCGGCTGCAGCACGGCGATGCGGCCGTGAGCAGGCTCATTGAGCATCGTCACGCTGTCCAGATGCGTGAAGGGCTTCTGGATTAGCACTTCGGTGCCGACCGGGGTGCCGGCCGGGATCACGATGGGCTCGGTTTCCTGCGGCAGATTGGATTGGCTGAAGTTCCAGCGGCCGTCGCCATCGAGAATCGGGAGTTGCTGGTCATCGTGGACCGGACGCAGCGCCTCGAGGCGGCCGACGAGGCGCAGGCGGATATCCTCTTCGACCGGTTCCAGCGTCTTGATTTTCAGGAAGGTGGTGCCGGAGAGGGCGGTGCCGGGGGTCCAGGAGGAGGTTGCCCCCTGCACCTGGAGCTCGCCGATGAGGCGGTCCGGAGGCTGCACCATGGCCAGATAGCGGGTATAGCCGAACACGAGGCCCGTAAGGAGGAGCAGGACCCAGACGCCCACCTGCAGGGTATTGATCTGAACGGGGGCGGCATAGGGGGAATCATCCTCTACGGGGGGGCGCAGGCGGCGGACCACAAAGAGGGTCCCGAGGCTCAGGGCACCGAGCAGGGCGGTGAGGATCCACAACGGGGGCACGGCTGCGCCGACCATCGGGTAGAACATCGCCAGAGCGATGCCCGTCATGAACAGATAACAGAAGGCAATAAGTTTATTTTGCGTCATGGCGGGTCTCCAGTTCGGCAGGGGCAGGCAGCTTGGCCGACGCAGGGAGCGGCAATGACACGTCCGGATAATACTCGATATTCGACTTCCAGATCGGCGACTCGGTGGGGGTGTTGTTGAAGATCGCGACAAACGCCTGCCGATAAGAGGGGTTGAATCCGATGACGAGAGCACCGAGCAGCAGCGCTGCGCCTAGAATGATCAGTAGGGTGGTTGGTCCTTTTTCCATGGGAAATCCTCTCTATACAAACGGAAAAGGCGGCCTCAAATCGAAGGCAGCCCTATGGGTTAAACTCAAATCATCAGTCGAGGGGAAAGCAGATGCCTCCGGTGAAGAAACCGGGCTTGGAAGCGGTAGAATGACAGGTGCTTTTTTCATCAAAAGGGTTCAAAAACGAATCAATCAGAATATGGCTCCAGATGCAGGTTGGCAATGGTTTCTTTCCCGAAGCGGTCCTGAAGCGCGTGCTCGAGACCGGTGGCCAGATCATGGGCCTCGCGTAGGGGCATGTCCTCTCGCATCCGAATGTGCAGATCGATGACCGGGTGGCGCCCGACCCTCCGGGTCCGCAGATTGTGGGGCTCCTCAATGCCTTCGATGTGGCGGGCCATTTCCAGAATCTCTTCGCAAACAGCAGGATCGAGGTTTTGGTCGGTCAGATCCCCCAGTTGCTCCCGGATGATCCGCCAACCCACCCGGAGCAGAAAAAGACTGACAAACAGGGCTGCAATCGGGTCCAGAATCCGCCATTGACCCCCTAAAAGGGCGGCCGCGCCCACGCCGCCGGCCGTGGCCAGCGAGGACAGCGCATCGGAGCGGTGATGCCAGGCATTCGCCATGACCGCAGCGCTTCCGGTGGCCCGCGCGACCTTGCGGGTGACATGAAACAGGGCTTCCTTGACCCCAATGGAGATGACCGCCGCCCAGAAGGCATAGACGGAGGGAGTCGGAATGGAGGCGCCCTGGATGGCCGCAAAGATGCGGTGGAGGGCATCGCCGGCGATTCTCAGGGCCACAAACCCTAGGGCCAGCCCGACAATGGCCGCGGCAATTGTTTCATACTTGCCGTGGCCATAGGCATGGTCTTCATCTCGGGGTTTGGAGGAGAAGCGCAACCCGATTAGGACCGCCAGATCGGTGGCGAAGTCCGACAGGGAGTGGATGGCATCGGCGATCATCGCCTGCGAATGGCCGAACAGGCCTGCGGCGAACTTCAGCAGAGTCAGGGCGACATTGATCCAGAGAGAAAGAAATGTAATGCGGTGTTCGGCACTCATGGCGCGGTCTCAGCAGGAAGAAGGAGGGGGGGCCGTCTCTGTGGAGGAGCGGCTGGCCGGTTTGTCACCCTCTTCGTTCGTCGAGTGGGGCTTGGGTGGAATCATGAGCAGGTAAACGAAGAAAAACGGGATGCAGGGAAGAAAATAGAGGATGCCGTCTTGGGCGCGGAGAATTTCCCGGTCGCCCATGGAATAGAGCCATACCATGTAGATGATGAGACCGAGGGTATTGAGGATCCATACACCGCGTTTGAGCCCTGAATTCATTGGAAGACTCTACTCCGGCTCCCGCCGCTTGGCAATCTGGAAGGGGTGATAACAGACCGGAATGAAGCGCCTCAGATTTGGTTTAATGCGTTCTTTTTGCTATAAACAGGCCATGCAGGACACGATAGGCATTCCTAGCTGGATTCGAAGCCGCGGTATGACGCTCGGGTTTTTTGCCTACGCCTTTTTTGTCGCACCGCATCTGGCTCGCGCCCTCAAAGCTGGTCTGGCCGGATCGCAGGTCATCCTCTGGCCCGGGCTTGTGATCCTGCTGGTGATGGTTCTCGAGCCCTTTGCCCTCCGCTCCAAAATCCGCTTTATCCGCCGCCGGGCGTCCGAGGACCGGCGGTCCCCGCAGGGCTCCATGCTCGGCGTCTTCTCCGTTGCCGTCATCGGCCACTTCATCGTCACGATGTTTCTCGGGATGCTCATGCTGGACTGCTGGGGCAAGGTCGGCGTCGAAACCACGGACGCGTCGGCATGGCTGGCCTGGACCCTGATTTTGCTAATGTTCAAGGAATTCGCCGCGATGGCGATGACCAGCGGCCCCTCGGTTTCACGCGAACCGCCGGGCCATCTGCAGGAATGGGTGGCAGATCTGACGTTGCTGGCATTCAGCTGCGTGGCCTACACCGTCTGGTGGGAGGCGCTCTTCGACCTGGACGAGATTGCCACCCTTGGCATCGGCACCAAGCTGGTGATCCTGCCGTTTATCGGCGGCCTGTTCCTCGTGATCTATCTGGCCATGCGCCTGCCCTGGCTGATGCAGGAGCACTTCCTCCAGCCCGCCCGCGGCCGGAAACTCCGCCTCGCCATGGAAATCGGCATGGGCATCGGCCTCGGCCTCTATCCGATCTTCATGTAACGCCGGATTCCGGCTTCACATTCACGGCCGGGTTGCAGATACTGTCTCCCATGAAGAAACTCATTTTGCTGGCACTGGTTGTGATGGGGACAGGGGCGTACGCGGGGGAAGTCTTTCCCAAAGAAGGCTGGACCGAAGCCCCGAATCCGCTCGCCTCCGAATTCGCGGAGAAGGGCGGCCGCCTCGTCGCCTTCATGGGCCCGTACCCCAAAAGCTTCAACTACTACCTCGATCAGAACATGATGTCCGCCGAACTCTTCGGCCAGTTCTATGAATCCCTCCTGACCCGCAATCCCCTCACACTCGAACTGGAGCCGCTGCTCGCCGATCGCTGCGAAATGAGCGATGACGGCCTCACCTTCACCTTCCACATGAACCCGCTGGCGAAATGGAGCGATGGCCAGCCTGTCACCGCCGAGGATGTCCGCTGGACCGTCGAGGCCATCCTGGATCCGAAGAACCTCACCGGCCCGCACAAAATCGGTCTGGAACGGTTCGAGCCGCCCGAGGTCATCGATGACTCCACCATCCGGTTTGTAGCCAAAAAACCGCACTGGCAGAATCTGATCGAGCTGGCCGGCCTACAGGTGCTCCCAAAACACGCCTTTGAAGGCAAGGATTTCAATCTCCAGAACTTCGAATTTCCGGTCGTGTCCGGTCCGTATCATCTGGGAGCGATCAAGGAAGGCATCCAGGTGACGCTCGAACGCCGTCCCGACTGGTGGGCCGCCGACCTGCCGCGCTTCCAGAAAGTGGCCAACTTCGACACGCTCGTCTTCCGGTTTTTTGAGAGCCGCGACAACGCGTTGGAGGCCTTCAAAAAAGGCGAAATCGATCTGTTTCCCGTCTATACCGCCCACGTCTGGGAAAACCAGACCCAGGGTGAGAAGTTCAACAAGAACTGGATCGTTCGGCAGGAGATCGAAAACCAGAAGCCTGTCGGCTTCCAGGGTATCGCCCTGAATCTCCGCCGCCCGCCGCTGGACGACCCCCGCGTGCGCCGCGCGCTGGCCCATCTCTATCATCGCGAAAAGATGAACGAGACGTTGATGTACAACGCCTACTTCCTGCACCGCTCCTATTACGAGGATCTCTACGATGCCGAAAATCCCTGCACGAACGACCTCATCCCGTTCGATAAAGACGCTGCCCGCGCGTTGCTCGCCGAAGCCGGCTGGACCGCCAACCCCAAGACCGGCTGGCTCGAGAAGGATGGCAAACGATTGAGCCTGCGCTATCTCTCCCGCAGCGGCAGCGACGACAAGTTCACCTCCATCTTCCAGGAGGACCTCAAGGATGTCGGCATCGAACTGATCGTCGACAAGAAAGACTGGTCCTCCTGGTCAAAGGATATGGATGACTACAACTTTGACATGACCTGGGCCGCCTGGGGCGCCGGCCTGTTCAAGAATCCCGAAAGCATGTGGCTTTCCACCGAAGCCGACCGTCCCTCCGGACAGAACATCACCGGCTACAAGAATGAAAAAGTGGATGCCCTGATCGAAGCCCAGCGCACCGAGATGGACATCGCCAAACGCCATGCCATCGTCAAGCAGATCGATGCCATTCTGTCGCGGGACATCCCCTATGTCCTGCTCTGGAACAAAAAGACCACGCGCCTGCTAACCTGGAACAAATTCGGCACCCCCGACAACCCCTTGGGCAAATACGGCAGCGAAAACGCCGCTTTTTCTCTCTGGTGGGCCGATCCCGACGCCGAAGCCGACTTCATCCATGCGATGGAAACCGACCGCGCACTCCCCGCACGCTTTGCCAAACCCGTCTATACCGCCCCTTGATTCCTCATGTCGCTTTACTGCGGCATAAGCCTGAATCTCGACAAGAAACAGGTTGCCGAGGAACGCTTGAGTTGAGATTGCTGGGCAGCGCAATTGTACCCGCTATTTCCCACCCCGTTGTTGGCCCGTGTCATCCTTTTCGTAAAACGTGGCGTCCAGATCCTCCAGTCGCTCCATCATGAAACCACGGGCATCCTGGATGGCTTGATTGTAAACGGACGGCCCGAGGTTCTTCATGAAGAAGGCGAGGAGTTGCTCCGCCCGAAATGAACTGAGCTCTTCATCAAACTCCCGGAAATACATTCCGGTCAACTCGCGCAGAAGGCCGGCTCTGCGGCGTGCAGTTGCTGGACCGCCAGCAGCGGAATAGCGGAGCAGGGCTCCACATCAAATCCCCCTTCCCGGGCCAGTTGCTCGGCCTTCACAAAATCCTCGTGCTGATAGAAGATACT
>CAZGMQ010000049.1:0-24630 GCA_964526745.1 uncultured Verrucomicrobiota bacterium | reverse complement strand
AATCGGCCCCTCGTTCACCGCCCCTTCGGTGTCATACTTATTTGAGGCAACACGAAGGCTGCAAAAGGGAGAAAGAATGGGGAGAAGAGGTTTTGACAGGATCGACAGGATGAACCGGATGAAGAGAACAGCCAGAGAAGAGTCACTACAAAAGTCACGAAAAGAGCGAAAATAGGATGAAGAATGGGGAGGGGCCTGCGGCGCGGGAGAAGAGCCGGCTACTCAACATCCAATTTCCAAGTAAAAAATATTTGAAGATGATGGCCCTCTGCCCGGATCGAAAATCTACGGACAACTCTTGTCTCATTCCCCTTTGCGGTCTTTTGCGTCACTCGTGACACTTGCGTTGATTTCTTTACTGGGGCAGACTGAAGGCATGAAAGCGATCCTCGCTGACATCACGACATTGGACGTGGATGCGATCGTCAAGGCGGCAAACGAATCGCTGCTGGGCGGTGGCGGCGTGGATGGCGCGATTCACAGCGCGGCGGGACCGGAGCTGTTGGCCAAATGTCGCGGACTGGGGGGATGTCCGATGGGGGAGGTGAAGATCACGAAGGGGTATCGCTTGCCGGCGGCATGGGTCATTCATACGGTCGGACCGATCTGGCAGGGCGGGGATCACGGCGAAGCCGGTTTGCTTGCGAGCTGTTACCGGCGGTCGCTGGAGCTGGCGGTGGAGAAGGGGTTCAAAAGCATCGCATTTCCCTGCATTAGTACAGGCGTGTATGGATATCCGGCCCCCAAAGCGGCTGAAATCGCGGTTTTGACCGTTCGAGAGGGGCTGAAAGGCCTCCAAACCCCTCCCGCGGTCACGTTTTGCTGTTTTTCTTCTCCCTCGCTCGCCCTCTATGAGGCCTTGCTGCGGAAGCCTTGAGGCGTAGCGCAATGGCTTGAATCGTCTGTTTATTGATAGAAATCGATAAAAATGGGTCTTTGGGGGCTCTAAACAGCGTTTTGGGGAGTCTTTTTTGCGTTGGGATTGTTTTTTCAGGGGGCATGCGATTTTGCCGGTATTTTCGGGGTATTAACCGGGCATCCGAAGGCGCGCGATGGGGGGGGGCTGCGGGGAAACCGAGTCGGGATTCTTCCACCCAACCAGGGGATGGACCCGCTTATCGGGGAAAATCAGAACTGACTACACATTATAATGTGTGGCATTGATAGATTTCATAAATGAATAAATATAAGCCAATATCAGATATATTTTCAGTCAAACATTATAATGTGTGGTAGGTCAATGGATCGGGCGGATGTCGGGGAGGCCCCCGATGATTTCAAGGGGGGGAGATGATTTCATCGGTGTGGGTTCTTCAGGCTCCTGTTCTTCAGCGTGTATGGAGTTATCCAGGCTGAAAAGCTGAATGGGGAGGTTTGTGGAGCCTCAAACGGCCCGCGGGCGATTTTTCGGGGGGCAAAGGGGTGTTGCGCCTTGTCAGAGGGGGCCTTGGAAGGCTAGTATGCATGTCACTTTGTGCTGGGTTCAGAAATCCCGGCGGAATCGAGAATTTTCTATGCAATGGCTTTTGAAACGAATTGTGGGTACGAAGAACAACCGCGACCTGAAAAAGGTGCGGCCGTTTGTCGAGCGGATTAAGGTGTTGGAGACCGAACTGCAGGCGTTGTCGGACGACGAACTGAAGGCGAAGACCGGCGAATTCCGCAAGCGCCTGGAAGAGGGCGAAACGATTGATGACCTGATGTGCGAGGCCTTTTCGGTGGTCAAGAATGCCTGCCGTCGCCTGTGCGGCCTGACGGTTGATGTCTGCGGTCATCCACAGGACTGGGACATGATCCCGTTCGATACGCAGCTGTTCGGCGGCATTGTCCTTCATCAGGGCAAGATTGCCGAAATGGCGACGGGCGAAGGCAAAACGCTGGTGGCGACGCTGCCGGTCTATCTAAATGCGCTGTCGGGCAAAGGCGTCCATGTAGTGACGGTGAACGACTATCTGGCGCTGCGCGATGCGACCTGGATGGGGACGGTCTACAACTATCTGGGCCTGACGGTGGGGTGCATCCAGAACCAGATGCGGCCGGAACAGCGCCGTGAGCAGTATGCGTGCGACATCACCTATGGCACCAACTCCGAGTTCGGCTTCGATTATCTGCGCGACATGGGTATGGCCTATTCGCCGCCCGAAATGGTGCAGCGCGGCTGGAACTACGCGATTGTCGATGAAGTCGACAGCATTCTGATCGATGAAGCGCGGACCCCGCTGATCATTTCCGGCCCAGCCCCTTATTCGACGGAGCAGTATCAGATTGTGAAGCCGACCGTGGAGCGCATGGTCCGCAAGCAGCGAGACCTGTGCACCCGCTTGATGCAGCAGGCCAAAAAGGCGCTGGATGACGAGGACGAAGAGGCTGCGATGCTGCTGTTGTATCAGGTGCATCAGGGGATGCCGAAGAACAAGCAGCTGCTGCGTCTGCAGGAGGAACCGTCCGCCCGCCGCTTGCTCGAAAAGGTCCAAAGCATGATGCTGATCGACATGAACAAGGAGCAGGGCCGCGCGCTGCGCGAGGAGCTGTACTTTGTCATCGACGAAAAGGGCCATGATGCGAGCCTGACGGATAAGGGCTGCCTGGCGATGAATCCGGACGATCCGGACTATTATGTGGTTCCGGATTTGGTGACGGCCCTGGCCGATCTGGACGGCGAGAACGAGCTGTCCGAGACCGAGAAGTTCGAGAAGCGTCAGGCGCTACAGAACCAGTTTGCCGACACGAGCGAGCGCATCCATGCGGTGGACCAGCTGATCCGCGCCTACAGTGTGTATGAAGCCGATGTGCAGTATGTGGTGCAGAACAACCAGGTCGTGATTGTGGATGAGTTCACCGGCCGCCTGATGGCGGGGCGCCGCTGGAGCGATGGGCTGCATCAGGCGATTGAGGCCAAGGAAGGCGTGCGGATCGAGCGTGAGACGCAGACGCTGGCGACGATCACGATTCAGAACTATTTCCGCATGTATGACAAGCTGGCGGGCATGACGGGTACGGCCGAGACCGAGGCCGACGAGTTTGACGAAATCTACAAGATGGATGTGGTTGTGGTTCCGACGAACCGCCCGGTGCGCCGTTTGGATGCGAATGACCAGATCTATAAGACGCAGCGCGAGAAGTTCAATGCCATCATTGACGAGGTCGCGGAATGCTATCAGCGCAAGCAGCCGGTCCTGGTCGGCACAATTTCCGTGGAAATGTCGGAGGTCCTGAGCCGCATGCTGCGGCGCGTGAACATTCCCCACAATGTGCTGAATGCCAAAAATAACCTGCGCGAAGCGGAGATTGTGCTGGATGCGGGTCAGCCGGGCGCGATTACTATCGCCACGAACATGGCCGGCCGCGGAACGGACATCAAGTTAGGCGAAGGCGTTGTCTGGATTGAGAAGGATGTGATCGTCAGCGATACGAAGCTGGCGGACAAGGTGGAGGGGAAGAAGACCCTGGCCGATCTAATCTACGAGCGCCCCTGCGGACTCTGTGTGATCGGCAGCGAGCGCCACGAATCGCGCCGCATCGACCGCCAGCTGCGTGGACGCTGCGCACGCCAGGGCGATCCGGGCATGACGCATTTCTTCGTGTCGCTGGAAGATGATCTGATGCGCCTGTTCGGCAGCGACCGGATTTCGGGCATCATGGAGAAGCTGGGTATCCAGGAGGGCGAGGTGCTGGAGCACCGCTGGCTGAACCGGTCGATCGAGACCGCCCAGCGGCGGGTTGAACAGCAGAATTTCTCCATCCGTAAACGCACTCTGGAATATGATGATGTCATGAACACCCAGCGCGGAATCATTTATGGATTCCGCAGCCAGATTGTGTCGGCAGAGCTGGTTCGGGAGCATCTGCTGGACGTGGTGTATGATGTCATTCTGGGTCATGCCGATGAGCTGCTGGATGACGAGGAAAGCATTCTCGGCTTCACCACCTGGGTGAACAGCCAGTTCCCGATCGGGTTCCAGCCGGATCAGGTGGTGGCGCGTTCGGGCCGGAAGAGCGGGATCGATCCCGAAGCGACGGCCAAGGCGGTATCAGACCTGGTTGTGAAGGCCTACGAGAACAAGTGCCTGTTGGAGAATCCGGAACAGCTGAACGGCATGGAACGGTACATCATGCTGAATGCGGTGGATACGCAGTGGCAGGAGTATCTGCGCAACATGGATACACTGCGTCAGGGCGTGGGGCTGCGCGCCTATGGCCAGCGCGATCCGCTGGTAGAATATAAGAACGAAGCCTATACGCTGTTTGCCGACTTGATGGACCGCATCAAGGAAGAGATTGCCAGCCGGGTCTTCCGTGCGACGACCTCGCCGGCGGCCTATCAGAATTTCCTGGGGGATCTGCAGCAGCTGCATAGCAAGACCCAGACCCAGCATGCGACGCTGGCGCCCCTGGTGGGCGGCCATGCGGCCGGGGCGGGTACGCCGAAACGCCGTGGTCCCGATGCGGGCGCCGAGGCGGCGATGAATGCGGCGCTGGATGCGTCGCAGAGTCAGAAGAAGACCGTGACGCGGGATGAGCCCAAGACGGGACGAAACGACCCCTGCACCTGCGGGAGCGGAAAAAAATACAAGAAGTGCTGTGGCAAAAATGGCTAAATCCAAACACGTCGTGATTCTTAAAGAGTCACAACATCATCTGCAGCGTGATCAGATTGGCTGGGAGGCGCTGCGGGTGCTGACCCGGCTCGACGAGGTGGGCTACAAGGGCTATCTCTGCGGCGGCGGGGTCCGCGACCTCCTGCTGGGCCGGACGCCCAAGGATTTTGACATCGTGACCGACGCCCGCCCGGAAGAGGTCAAAAAACTGTTCCGCAACTCGCGGATCATCGGCCGCCGTTTTAAGCTGGCCCATGTCTTTTTCCGGGATGAGATTATCGAGACCGCGACCTTCCGTGCGCTGCTGGATACGCCTCCCGCCGGTGCGGAGGATGTCCCGCTGCCGACCCGGAGAAGCACCCATATTCCCGATCCGCATTTTGCCACCCGCGACGGTGTGATTGTCCGTGACAACGTGTACGGGAACCCCGAAGAGGATGCCCATCGCCGCGACTTCACCATCAACGGTATGTTCTATGACATCGCCGATGGAAGCATCATCGATTATGTCGGTGGCCTGAAGGATCTGGAAAATCGCGTGTTACGGGTGATCGGCGATCCCGAGACGCGCTTTCGCGAAGATCCCGTGCGGATGGTGCGCGCCCTGCGCATTGCCTCGCAGCTGGATTTCGAGATCGAAGAGACGGCCCGGGAGGCCATCATCAAGACCTGTAGCGACCTGCAGAACTCCTCGCGCGAGCGCCTCCATGAGGAGATGCTGAAGATTTTGAATTGCGGCTGTGCCAAGGTGGTGTTTGAACGCTCCTGGCAAAAGGGCCTGTTCCAGACGATTTATCCGTCGTTTTCGGCCTGGCTACAGACCCCGGAAGGGGAGACGGGGCTGCCGTGGGCGAAAAAGGCCCTGCGTCAGTTTGATGTGTGGAAGAAGGCGGGCCTGAAACCGATGCCGGCGCTGCAGCATGCCCTGCTGTTCGGGCCTTATATCGAAGCGATGACCGCCACCATCGTCGAAGAGGGGATCCCCGAATTCGAAGCGACGCTGCAGGCGGTGAACACCGTGCTGCGCGACAAAACCAACCTGACGCAGATTCCCAAGGCGGTGGTCTTCGATGTGGAACGCATTCTGGGCATTCAGGTGCAGATGCGGAAGTCCTCCGGCCAGAGCAAATATGCCTCGCGGCTGCGTCATCGCAACGGGTTCGACGAGGCCCTGATCTATCTCAAGTTTGCCAGCGGCGTCGATCCCGAGCGCAAGGAACTGCTGGAACACTGGATGGCGCCGGTGCAGGAGATTCCGCATCCTGCAAAGAAGCGGGAGCCGTCGCGCAAGCCCAAGTCCACGTTCAGGCCCAAGAAGGCCTGATCGGTATCGTCTGCGCCCGGACCGGGGTTTTCTGCCGGGGCGCGCGGGCGTGAACGTTTTACTCTATGATTGAATTTCACCAGGTCAGCAAACGATATGGCAAGCAGGTCGTGCTCGATGCCGTGGAGCTCCGCCTGCTGGCGGGGGAGCGCGCCGGAATCGTGGGGCCGAACGGGGCGGGAAAATCAACGATCTTCGATCTCATCGTCGGGGAGTCCGAGGTGGACTCCGGAGATATTGTTCGCGCGAAGGATATCCGCATTGGCCATTTGCGCCAGCAGGTGAATCCGGCCGACGAACAAACCCCGCTGCAGACTTATGTGGAGAAAGCGGCCCCCGATCTGGAAACCATTCACAACGAAATTCACCACATTGAAGAGCGCCTGGCTGGCGATGAAGCAGGGGAGGCTCGGGTTCTGCTGAACCGTCTGGGCGATCTGCAGACGCAGTTCGAGGCGCAGGGGGGATACGATCTGCACGCGCGGGCGGCCGCGGCCCTGACCGGGCTGGGCTTTCGGGTGGTGGATCTGCAGCGGCCTCTGGGCGAATTCTCCGGCGGGTGGCAGATGCGAGCAGAGCTCAGCCGGGCGCTGATTGCGGAACCGGATCTGCTGCTGCTGGATGAACCGAGTAACTATCTGGATTTGCCAGCCGTGGAATGGTTGAGAAGGCGGCTCGACGGGTTCCGCGGCACGCTGGCGATGATTTCCCATGACCGCTACCTGCTGGAATCGCTGTGCACCACCACCTTTGAAGTGGCCGCGGGGCGGGTGACGCGATATCCGGGTCGCTATTCCTGGTATGCCCAGGAAAGGGAAAAGCGGCAGGCCGTATCGCTTTCACAGCAGGCCAGCGAAGCCCGAAAGCGCCAGCAGATCGAGCAATTTATAAATCGGTTCCGAGCCAAGGCCAACCTGGCCACGCGCGTGCAGAGCAAAATCAAGATGCTGGAGAAGATGGAGCGCACGGAAGTGGTCCAGGTGGTGCGCGGCAAGGGGCAGGTCCGCCTGGCTTCGCCTCCGCACTGCGGCCAGGAGGTTCTCCGCTGCGAAGGCCTCGGGTTCAGCTATGATGCCGATGAGTGGATTTTCCGTGGCGTGGATCTGGCGGTGCAGAAGGGCGAGAAACTCGCGGTGGTGGGCCCCAATGGCGCGGGGAAGACCACGCTCCTGCGTGTGATGGCGGGACAACTCGATCCGGTCGAGGGGCGGCGCCAGCACGGCCATCTGGTGGTGCCGGGCTATCAGAGCCAAGAGAGCGCAGACACGATGGACCCGACGCGCAGCTGCATGGAGACGCTGAAAGCCGTGGCGTCGGATGCGAGCGAGTCGGAAATCCGAACCCTGCTGGGCGGGTTTGGATTCTCGGGGGCGGCCGCCGAAAAGCGCGTGGGGGTGCTGTCCGGTGGCGAACGGATCCGGCTGGCTTTCGCGCGGATTCTGATCCGCCCCCCGAATCTGCTGCTCCTGGATGAGCCGACGACCCATTTGGATGTAGAGAGCCGCGAGGCCTTGCAGGAGGCCATCGCCGCCTATGCCGGGACGGTGGTGCTGGTTTCGCATGATGTGGAATTTGTTCGGGCGGTGGCGCAGGGGATCATTGCGGTGGCTCCGGGCGGTGGCGGGGTGCGGCGCTTTTCGGGCGGCTATGACTACTATCGCGAGAAGCTGGCCGAGGAGGGCGGGGGGAGCGTTTCTGCCGGTACAATGCCCCAGAATGAAGACAAAGCGGCCCGGACAGAGGCGCTGAAAGACCGGAAGGCTCTGAAGTCTGAGCTTCGCAAAACGGAAAAAGTCCTCTACAATCTGGAGAAGAAAATCTCTACCCTTGAGATTGAACAAGCCACTTTGCATGAGCAGCTTGCATCGCCTGAAACCCCGGTGGAAGACCGCGCGGAAGCAGGCCGCAAGCTGAAAGAAATAGAAGATCGGCTTGCGGCTATCCTGAGCGATTGGGAAGCGGCGGGGAGCCGACGGGATGAAATCTCGACATTGATCTAAATCCGGTCCACCAAGCTCGTCACGGAACGGTTACATAAATGTTAGGATTCTATTTGACGCATGCTCTATCAATGGAGTAGATTTTGTCCGTTATGACAAATCTTACACAAAAGTGGTTCTGGGGCGTCTGTTTGGCCGCCCTTTTTTTTTGGGCGATTTCCGTCCAGGCGGTCAATGTGCGCCTCGCGGAGTTCAATGTCGCTTACGGCATCGACACGGGGAGCGACTACGGCACCACCAATGATGTCGATTACGTCGCGGTGACGTCGATTGTCCAACGCGTGCAACCGGACATTCTTTGTTTCGAAGAGTTGTATGCGGATGAAGACCGGGACACGTGGATCGCCGCCGCCGCCACGCTGGGCTATCCTTACTATGCCATGTCAGAAGGCGGCACGTTTGACAATTCTATGCGGACGGGGATTTGGAGCAAACACCCGATTACTTTTACCGATCACGTGCGGGAAACGGTGGTGGATCCCGCCGCGGCGGAAATCATGCGCTGGCCGTTGCACGCGGAGATTCAGGTGCCAGGTGCGCTCAATCCGTTCCATGTGTTCGTGACCCACAACAAAGCCGGAACGACGACCAAGTCGGCCCGCCTGCAGCGGGCCTTTGAGATGCACCGGATCTTGAACTACATCACCAACATGGTCGCGCAATATCCGCTGGATACGGAATACGCGATCGTGGGCGACTTCAATGATGATATTGGCCTGACGCAGAACGACAGTTTCGATATCGCCTATTACGATTCCATCGTCGGTTCGTTGTCGGCCGGCTACAACGATGGAACTGATATCCCGTGGAACAATCCGACGAACTCCGGCTGGCTGATGCCGTACAGCAAGTTCCCGACCGAGCGCCTGTCGACGGCGGGCATGGGGTGGATCAATCCGGCCCAGACGGGGACAAACCTGACCTGGACGCATTATTACACGACAGAAAGCGGCCGCTACCGTCTCGACTATATCCTGTTCAGCGACGAGATCATGAACAGCGCCTATGGTTCCCCGACGGGGGAAATCTATAATTCGGAATTCGACGGCGTGGGGGTGGGGCTGCCCAAATATGGCGATCCACCGCCGGTGAATGCCTCCATGGACGCCTCGGACCACCGGATGGTCTTCGCAGACTTCCACCTGATCGATGCGGTGCCGGGTGTGACGCCGGTGGGCATTCTGAGCGAGGTGGTCGATCATCTGACCACCACAGATGGAAACTATGTGGAACTGGCCAATACGGGCAGTTCGGATCTGGATCTGACGGGTTATTCCCTGGCGGTGTATCTGAATGGATCCACCAACCCGACGCTGATCAATCTCAGCGGGTCGCTGGGCTCAGGCGGGGTGCAGATTGTGGCGGCCTCGACCAACACCTTCCTGAGCACCTGGGGTGTCTCCGCGCAATGGGAGGATTCAGTGATCGCCCAACTGGACGGCAACGATACGGTAGCCCTGCGAAAAGCCGATGGAAACACCTCGGATATCTACGGGCAAATTGGTTCGGTGCCGGGTGCATGGGATTTCACCCAGTCGACAGCCACTCGCAACACCGGTGTGAGCGACCCGCTCTCCATCTGGGACTCCGCCGAGTGGACAATCACGGCTGGCATTATTCCCGCAACGCCGGGGACGCATGTGTCCCTGACAAACGCCGAGGCCTTTGTCTCCTCCGGCCCGTCGCTGATTCCCGAAGCTCCGCGCGCCAGCAACACCTTTGCCATCACCGTGGGGCTCACCCCCAACCTGGTGGCATCCAACCTCACCGCCTCCGGCGTGTTCCGTATCGCGGGCGGAAGCTGGATCGAGGCAGGAGCGACAAATGCTTCCGGCACGGACTGGGATACGCCGATGATCAATGTCGCCAAGAATGAAGGCGATGTGATGGAATATTATGTCCGGTACTCCTATGAGGGGCCGCAGGGAGTCCTCACCAACTTCTCGTCGACCAATTCCTATGTGTTTCCGGTGTTCGGAGCCTCCGGCGGGAGCATCAAGCCGATGTTCAACGAGGTGCAGGCCGATGGCGCCGGTGCCGACACTAATGAGTTTGTGGAGATCATCGCCGAAACCGGAGTGGATCTCGCAGGGTACCGCATCGAACACCGCAACGGCTCTGACACGACCGATGGCCCGGTCTGGACCTTCACGTTCCCCTCGTTCATTGTGCCGGATGATGGCGTGCTCGATACCGGCGGCCACTCTCTCGGCTTTGCCGTCATCAGCCAGGTCTCCAACAATGTGGCCAATACCGATTTCCTTCTGCCCGGCACTCTGATGAATACGGGGAACGGCCTGATTCTGTATGATGACAGCGGGAATATCCTGGATGCGATTGTCTGGCTGGGCGCCACCTATGACATCGGCGTGGATGACCCGGACACGGTCTCTTCCAGCGTGCCTCCCGGCAGTGCCAATTATCTTCATATTGTCGGAACGGATACCAGCACCGACTACTGTCCGCAAGCCCCGAACAATGTGTTGATGTCGACGGGGACCTGGTATTCCGCTTCCATGACACCCGGCGTCATCAACGCGCAGCAGGTGAGCGGTGAGATTATCGTTATCCCGGGCGATGGCGATCTGGATGGTCTACTGGATGATGTGGACAACTGCCCCTACACCAACAACCCGACCCAGAGCGACACGGATGGCGACGGAATCGGTGATGCTTGCGACTCGGACATCGATGGCGACGGCGACCTGAATGGCGCCGACAACTGTCCCTACAACGCGAATGCGGACCAGTCGGATATCGATGGCGACGGGATTGGGGACGAATGCGATCCGGACATCGACGGCGACGGAATCCCGAACGAAGAAGATCCCGATCCGTACCACACCGGGAATCTGGATATCGATTTTGAGGATTCTAACCTCCACGACACGTTGTCGGACTACACGCCCATTGAGATCGCCGGCCGCTGGTGGGTCTTCACCAATTCTCTGGTGGTAGGCACCAGCGATTCCAGAGACAAGGTCGACGGCACTCGAGCCGCCCGCCCGCGCGGGATCGGCTCCATGAATCTGCAGGGGGCTTTGACCAACGGAATCGGGGATTTTGAATTCGCCTACGCTCGGTACAAGACAGACAATGGCGTCACCATCACGCCGCAGTACAATGCCGGAGCAGGATGGGTGGACATCACCAGCGTGAACACCACGGGATTGGATATCCTGACGACCAACGCGGCCACCGTGAATGTGGTGGGCCCCGTCGATTTCCGCATCATCTGGACCGCAGGCGGTACGCGGGATGATGCGAACATGGACAACATCTACCTGACGTCCTACACGCCGCTGGGGCTGGCGGAATGCACGCTGCCGGTGCCGGCGACGGAGGCGTTCGATGGCACGGAGAAGACCGCCGACTTTACGGTACTGCCGCTGGGGATGTCCTATGATGTGACTTGGTCGCCGACGCCGCCGGTGGAACTAGGGACCTATGATGCGACCGTCATTATTCCCGACTCGGAAACCGTCCTCGGCGGCACGTTTGCGTTTACCAACGCGCTGACCATCACGCAGGGCACCGCCACCTGTTCGCTGGACGCGCCCGTGGATACCGTCTATGACGGGCTGGCGCACACGAATGCCTTTACCGTGACCACGGGGCTGACCTGGTCGGTGACCTATTCGCCGACCAACCCGGTGGACCCGGGCGCCTATGACGCCACCGTAACCGTAACCGGTGACGCGCACTATCTGGGCGGAACATTTATCTACAGCAATGCGGTGCTCATCTCACAGGCTCAGGCCACCTGTTCCCTGGATGCCCCGGTCACCGTGGATTATGATGGGGCCCTCCATACGAATTCATTCACGGTCACGCCCGGCCTGTCCTGGTCCACGACCTATAGCCCGTCCACCCCCGTGGATATCGGCGTCTATGATGTGACGGTCGGCGTTCTGGGCGATTTCCGCTACATCGGCGTGACCAGCTACTTCCCCAGCGCGGTGACCATTCAGTCGACCAATCCGGTGGTGTTGACCGTCGGTTCGCCGTACAGCATTGACTGTGAAGATCCATACATCCCCGACTACAATGCCTATGGGCCGCACACCAACGTACTCAGTGCGAGCGATCCCGCCAGCTGGTTCCTCGACAACGCCACCCGCGGCAACCTGGCCGGCGACGTGAAGAATGGGGCCTACTCGTTGCGCATGCGATATATCGGCGCGGCGGCGACCAGCAACGGCGTGCTGCAGAGCGTCGCGCCGTTCCCCGGCATCCATTCCGTGGCGTTCAACTATGCGATGTACAACGGGGATGCCGCCGGCACGCTGTCCATCCAGACGAGTCCAAATGGGGCCGACTGGACGGCCGTCACCAACGTGGTGGTGGATGGCATCCAGACAAACTTCGCCGCCTTCTCTAATACGCTGGCCCTGGCGGATGCGGCCTATCTCCGCTTCAAGCTGGTCGATGGAAATGTGCTGGATATGGTGGATATCGATGACATTGTGATTATTCCGTATGAGCCGATTTCCGCAATCGTGACGCTCACCAACCTGTTGCATACCTATGACGGGCTTCCCAAGAGCCCGACGGCGACGACCGATCCGTCCGGACTGGGCGTGAGCATCACCTGCGACGGGTCGGAAAGTGCCCCGACCGAGGCGGGAAGTTATCAAGTCGTGGCTTCGGTTACGACGCCGGGTTATGCCGGCTCCGCCATCGGAACTCTGATCGTCGCCCGTGCCCTGGATTCGATTGTCTTCAGCAATACGAACCAGCCGTACGATGGGACCGCTCGGTCCGTGACGGCGACAGCCGGCTCCGATTCGCCCGTCGCGTTGACCTATGATGGCAGTGCGTCCGCACCGCTGGATATTGGCGTCTATGCGGTCACTGGTATTGTGGATGCTGTCAACTGGATGGTGACGAATACCACCACGCTGACGGTGACCGCCTCGGATACGGCACCATCCTTCAGCCCGTTGGGAGTCCAGACGGCCTATGTCGCCTCGGCATCGTCCTTCAATGTAGACGCCGCGGGCTATCCGGCTCCGGCTCTGGTCTTGCAAAGCACGACGGCCTCCAACGGCTTCCTCTTCACGTCGGCGACCGGTCAGCTCGACTACACTCCGCTGGTGGAGGATGTCGGACCGAATACCTTCACCTTTACTGCCAGTAACAGCGTCGGTGTAGCAACACAAGTAGTGGACGTGCTGGTTATCAGCGGTGTTCCGGAGGCTCCAGCCTCGATTTGGGCCAGCGAAACGAATGTCACCGACTTCACTGCGGCGTGGAGCGCAGCGGTTGGTGCGACGGAATACCGGCTCGATGTCAGCACGAGTGCGGCGTTCAGCAGCGGGGGTGCCGCCCCGGTGGCAACGCTGGATCGCGGGGACATCGCCATCGTCGGCATGGATACTGTCAATCCCGACCTGGTCACCTTTGTCTCACTGGTGGATCTTTCGGATGGAACCGCCATTTCCTTCACCGACAATGCCTGGCAGGACACCAACAGCACGCTGCGAACGGGCGAGGGGACAATGCTCTGGTCGAACGACACCGCCGGTGCAATTTCGGCTGGAAGCATGATCGTCTTGGACGTGGCGGCCAGGACCTCAAGTGTGGGGGTCTGCTCTGGAACTTCTCCCAACCTGTCGCAGAGTGGCGACCAGATCCTGGCCTACCAGGGAGATTCGTCCTCACCTTTCTTTATTGCCGCCCTGAACATGGATGGTTCGACGCCTTGGCTGTCCGGGGCACAGTCGGCCAATACCTCAGCCGAACCGGACGGTCTGACCAACGGGGTCAACTGCGTGGGGATTCTGGAAACAGTCAATGCCGTGTATGACATGAGTACGACTTCCGGCACGAAGGAAGAGTTGTTGGCAGCCATCTGCGATGCGGCCAACTGGACCGGCAACACGACGGCCTATACGATGCCGCCTGTGGGTTCCTTTACGCTCACCGGCGGCGGCGGTCTGCCGGACTTCCTCCCCGGCTATTCGAACCGGACCGTTTTGGGTACAAGCGCATCGGTCACCGGGCTGACCTCCGGGGTGGAATACTTCTTCCGCGCATCAGCAGTTTCCCCGGGTGGGACCAGCGTGGTCTCTTCGGTGACGAGCGTGACAACCAAAGCCACCCAGACCCTGACGTTCCCGGCGATGGCTGACCAACTGACCACCAGCACACTGGGGCTGACGGCGACGGCTTCCAGCGGGCTTCTTCCCGGGTTCTCCGTGGCTAGCGGCCCGGCTGTGATTGCCGGCGGCACCAACCTGTCTTTTACGGGTATCGGCTCAGTTTCAATCGTGGCTTTCCAGCCGGGTGACAGCACGTACATGGCCGCCACCCCGGTCACGAATATCTTCCAGGTGACAGCAGCGGGCGCAACCGTGACCCTGGGGGCTCTGGCGCAGACGTATGATGGCACGGCACGGATTGTGACCGCCACCACCGTTCCTGCGGACCTGACTGTGGATCTGACCTATGACGAGTCGGCCACGGCCCCAACCGATGCCGGAAGCTATACGGTTGTCGGAACCATTAACGATGCGTTGTATTCGGGTGTCGCAACAAATACCCTTGTCGTATCCGGTGCGTCCGCTTCGGTCGCTCTTGGTAGTCTGGCCCCGACCTATGACGGCACGCCGAAGAGTGCGACTGCCACGACGGCACCCTTAGGCCTGACCGTTGATTTCACGTTCAACGGATTTGCAACACCTCCCACGGGAGCAGGGAGCTATGCGGTAACTGGTACCATCAACGATGTGAATTATACCGGTTCAGCGACCGGGACGCTGGTGATTGCCAAGGCGGCCGCCCTCGTGGAGCTCGATGATCTGTGGGCGGTGTATGACGGCTCCGCCAAGAGCGCCACCGTGATCACCACTCCGGATGCGCTCACGGTCACGGTGACCTATAACGGGTCCGCTACGCTCCCGGTTGCCACGGGTAGCTATGCCGTGGTTGCCTCCGTGACCGAGGCGAACTATGACGGCTCTGCCTCCGATACCTTTGTCATATCGGCCGGCGCCACCACACCCTTCGAAGACTGGCTGCTGGATCAGAGTCTGGATCCGGTTGATGCCCGTTATGCGACGGATGCGGACGACGATGGCGACGGCATGACCACCTATGAGGAGTTCCTGGCGGATACCGATCCGACGTTGCAGGGCAATGTCCTGGTTTTGACCGGGACGTACAACATGGCTTCAGCGAGCAACGCCACGGGTATTCTTCGATTGAGCTTCCCCGCCAGTACCGGTCGCTATTATCAGCTGGTGTATTCTACCAATCTGTTTACCGCCACCATCACCAGCAATCTAGGCTGGGGAATCCCCGGCATGGTCGTGACGAACGAGACGCCCGGTATCTGGTTCAGTTTAATTCGCTCCAGACTGACCGATCCCACCGCACCATAGCAGACTCTCTTGCCGCCCTTCGTCCGGCTCTTCAAAGAGACGGACACCGGGGGAGGGGGGCTTCTAGCGCGCGAGGATTTGGTCTTGTCAGGGGGGAGGGGGGGGCGATAGCCTTCAGGCAGTCTCTGAGGAGAACCGCCCGGGGGCATATGAAGGAGCTGAATATGAAAAAGAAACTGTGGGTGACGTGTCTGTGTCTTCTGGGGGCAGTCGTTCTGCTGAATGGATGCGCCGGCAAATATGCCGATGTAAAAAAGCTGAACTCTGAGTTTGTCAACAGCATGGAGACCTATGTCGCGGACCTGGACAGGGCCGACAGTGCGAAAGAGGTCGCCGCCGCAATGAACCGCTATGCGGACAGGCTCGAGAAAATCTGGCCGAAGCTGAAAGCACAGTCCGAGAAGTATTCTGAACTCAAGGACCGGGATCAGGTGCCTGAAGAGCTCAAGGAATCCGAGAAGCATGCCAGCGAAGTCGGGATGAAGATGGCGGCTTCTTTCCGGAAAATCATCCCGCACATGGGGGACCCCGAAGTCGTGAAAGCGCAGCAGCGCATCGGGAATATCATGTCGGAGAAATAAACCGGTCTCTTCTGTCTGATTCCTGTACTGAAATACGGTTATAATCCCTTGCGGTGTGCTGAATTGTCGTGAAGGGTGAACAAATGTGATAAAACGTTTCGACAAGGGGCCGTTTTTATGGAAAAGTTTCCCTTACGACAATTCTGCAGGAGGAGATTGACCCATGAAATTTGAGCGCGCATCCGGAGTTTTACTTCATCCCACATCTTTGCCCGGTGCTTACGGAATCGGAGAAATCGGTCCTGAGGCCTATCGCTTTGCGGACTTCCTCCAGGCCACCGGACAGAAGCTCTGGCAGATTCTCCCGCTGGGTCCCACCAGCTATGGCGACAGCCCGTACCAATCGCCTTCGACTTTTGCCGGCAATCCGCTGTGGATCAGTTTTGATCTGCTGATCCAAGACGGGCTGCTGACAGCTGAGGAGCTCAAAGACTATCCTGAATTTCCGGCAGACAGCGTCGACTTCGGTCCGGTGATCCTGGCGCGAACGGCTGTGCTGGAAACCGTGTGTGAACAGTTCGCGCAGCGTGCTTCCGAAGAGATTCAGAAGGCGTTTGCCACCTTCTGTGAGCACAACGTCGGTTGGCTGGACGAGTATGCTCTTTTTGCCGCGCTGAAGGATGCGCATGGCGGCGTTCCATGGACAGAGTGGGAATCGGCCCTGGCGCAGCGCGACCCGGAGGCGCTGGCCCAGGCCTGCGAGACGTATCAGGATGCCATGCGCAATGTGAAGATCGTTCAATATCTGTTTGAGAACCAGTGGGAGCGCTTGCGCGCCTACTGTGCTGAGCGCCACATCAAGTTTGTCGGCGACATCCCGATTTTTGTCGCGCATGACAGCGCGGACGTCTGGGCTAACCGCGGCCTCTTTTTCCTGCAACCCGACGGGCAACCGAGTGTGGTGGCCGGTGTGCCGCCGGACTACTTCAGTGAGACCGGCCAGCTGTGGGGCAATCCGCTCTATAATTGGGAAGCGCATGCCGCAGAGAACTATGACTGGTGGGCCGCACGCCTCCACCGCACCTTTGAAACGGTCGACATTGTCCGCATCGATCACTTCCGCGGCTTTGAAGCCTATTGGGAAGTCCCGGGTGGCGAGACCACTGCCATGAACGGCAAATGGGTTCAGGGTCCCAACCAGCACCTCTTTGATGTGCTGCTCGAGCGGATGGGAGCCTTGCCGATCATTGCTGAAGATCTGGGCGTCATTACACCTCCCGTAGAAGCCCTGCGCGACCATTGCGAATTCCCGGGCATGCGCATTCTGCAGTTTGCATTCGGGAACGATGAACGCGCCGCCGAATTCCGGCCAGAGAGCTATCCTCCGCATTGCGTGGTCTATACCGGCACGCACGATAACGACACAACGGTGGGCTGGTTCCGGAGCGAACCGGGTCCGGGCAGTACCCGCACGCTGGAGGAGATTGCCGAAGAGCGTCACCTCATCCGGGAGTATCTGAAAACGGATGGCCATGAAATTCACTGGGATCTGATCCGTCTCGGTTCGCGATCGAATGCCGATACCTTTGTTGCTCCTTTGCAGGATCTGCTGGGGCTGGGGTCCGAGTCGAGAATGAACACCCCGGGTGT
Organism: uncultured Verrucomicrobiota bacterium; assembly: GCA_964526745.1. Classification (GTDB taxonomy): domain Bacteria; phylum Verrucomicrobiota; class Kiritimatiellia; order CAIQIC01; family Lenti-01; genus Lenti-01. The sequence goes on along the minus strand of CAZGMQ010000049.1, from coordinate 7,152 downwards.
TGCCGGCGGGAACTGGCAGTGGCGGTTTTCCTGGGATCAGATCACCGATGAGGTCAAGGAACGTTTTGCCCATGTGACCCGCTCGACCGGGCGCACTCACTAGGGGAAAACGGACCCTCGTCCGTACAGCCCTTGGCCGTATTCCGGCCAGGGACTTCTTTGTGCGACGGGGGGTTGCTGCCTACAGGTGAGGGGAGAGCTGGTCGGCGGTCAGCCGTCGGACCATCTCCGGTTCAATGCCGGATGGAGGGGCGTGGGTTAGAAAGACCGCCTGGGCGCAGGTCGTTCCATCTGCAAATCGTTTTGATACCTTCACGGCGACAGGATGCCTCTGAGGGGCTCATAAGAAATGCTGTTCCCCTCTCATGAGCTTGCAAGAAAGCCGTTTTTGTCTATGATTCAACCTTGAAATCAAGCTGATGAGTACAAAGCAAAAAATTCTGATGATTCTGACCCACGACCGGCAAGACTGCCTGGAAGTGTGTCTGGAGATGCTGGAACGGGCCGAGGCCTTTTCCCGGTTTGATCGTGTGGTTCTTCTGCTGAATGGAGTGCCGGCCCGGCTTCGCCGATATGTGGAGTCGTTTATGGCGGCCCGACCGGAGGTGAACTGGGACACCGTGGAAGGGGACGGCACGCGTCCTGAAGGCATCTGCCGTGTCCAGAATGACTGCATCCGTCGCTATCCGGGCTCCGTTTACGTGAAAGTGGACGAGGATATCTTTGTTCCCCGGGGGTGGGCGGAGCGCATGCTGGAAACCTATGAGCAGTTTTCGGACCGCAAAGATCTTGCGCTCATTACGCCCCTGATTCCGAACAATGCCTACGGCCTGCACCGCCTAATCAATACCTTTTACCCCGAAAAAATGGCGGACTTCGAAAAGCGCTTCAAGAAGCCGCCGTCCGCTTCGCCCAAGGGACCCACCTGGCAAAGCCCCTACATCGCGGAATGGGCCACCCGGCAGTTTCTAGACATCGATGCAGCCAACGCCGAGCAGCAGCGCCTACTGACGGATAAGGAAATTTCCCGCTGGCATGAGTTCTGCGAGTACTTCAGCATCGGCTGTATCTGTTATGACTATGATCATGTGCAGCGGATGGGAGGCAGCCTTCCTCCGCGGGATGAGCCGGACTGGTGCGCCTGGTTTGAAGAAAATCATCAGGCCTGCATCCTGGATCAGAGCTTGATCGTTCTGCACTATTCCTTCTTTGTGCAGCAGGAATGGCTGGACCGTTCCTCTACGCTGGAGGATGTCCGGAAGGTCAACCTGCCTGGCACCGCCTCCTGTCTGGCGCCGCTGATGCCCAAATGGCGCCTGATGAAACAACTGCCCGCCATTCTGAAACGGAGACTCGGTCGATGAATTTCAACAGCGCCTATCAAGGCAAGCGGGTCTGGCTGACCGGGGATACCGGGTTCAAAGGATCCTGGCTGGCCTTGTGGTTGAACCAGATGGGAGCGGATGTGTTCGGCATCGGTCTGGCACCCGACAGCCGGGAAGGCCCCTTTGTCCGTGCGGATTTGAGTTCGCTCATCCGTCATGAAACGGTCGACATCCGGGATGCGGCCCGGATGGAGGAGATTGCACGAACCTTCAAGCCGGACGTCGTCTTTCATCTGGCGGCGCAGGCTCTGGTGCGGCAATCCTATGTGGACCCGGTTGAAACCTTCGATACGAACGTGCGCGGCACGGCCAATATCCTGAATGCACTTCGGCTGGCAGTGAATCCCTGCGCAGTGGTCGTAGTCACCAGCGACAAGTGCTATGAGAACCGCGAAGAGGATTACGCCTATCGCGAAGCAGACCCGATGGGCGGCCACGATCCCTACAGCGCTTCCAAAGGCTGCGAAGAACTGGTGGCGGCCTCCTTTCGTTTGGCCTTTTTTGCTCCCGCTGGAAAGATTCAGTTGGCGACCGCGAGGGCAGGCAATGTGATCGGTCCCGGCGACTGGGCCGCCGACCGGATTGTGCCGGATGCCATCCGCGCCTTTCGCGCCGGCAAACCGCTTTCCGTTCGCAACCCTCGCGCGGTGCGTCCCTGGCAGCATGTGCTGGAACCCCTCGGTGGCTATCTGCGTCTGGGTCAGGCCTTGCTGGAGGAGGGGGCGGCCGTTGCTGAAGGCTGGAACTTCGGGCCCGATCCCGCCAGCGCGCAGGATGTCGGGACTCTCGCCGATCAACTGGCTAAGACCTGGGGCCGGGGGGTGAGCTGGCAGTCGGAGGCCAATCCCGCCAACCTGCACGAAGCCCATCTGCTTCAACTGAACATCGAAAAAGCTCGCGTGCGTCTGGATTGGCGGCCAGTCTGGGACTTTGAAACCACCGTTCGCCGCACCGCGGCAGGCTATCAGGCGATGATGGTCGCGCCGGATGCGGAAGCCGTTCGACAGTTTATGCGGGACGAAATCGCAGCCTATGAATCCGGAACCTGAAGGGACACCCCATGCAGAATAAAGACATTCCCATACTGATTCTCGCCGGCGGCCGCGGCACCCGCCTGATGGAAGAGACCCGCGAAATTCCCAAGCCGATGGTGTCCATCGGCGGCAAGCCCATTCTCCTGCATCTGATGCAGTCCTACAGCCGCTACGGATTCCGTAAATTTATCATCTGCCTCGGTTACAAGGGGGATGTGATCAAGGAATACTTCCTGAATATCCGGGAGAAAACCTCGACCATTCGTTTGCACGCCGGCGGCAAGGTGGAGTTTGAATCTGGCCCCGCCAATGACTGGGACATCACGCTGGCGGAAACCGGCGAGCACAGCCTGACCGCTATGCGCATTCTGCTGGCCGGAGAGTATGTGGATACGCCCCTGTTCGGCCTGACCTATGGCGACGGGCTCTCCGATGTCGATCTGGACGCCGAACTTGCCTTCCATCGCGCCCATGGAAAGCTGGGTACCATGACCGCCGTACACCCGCCGTCCCGCTTCGGCATGATGGAGATGGGGGAGGACGGCAAGGTCCTCGCCTTCCGCGAAAAAGAGAAATTGCACAACGACTACATCAATGGCGGATTCTTCTTCTTCCAGAAGGAATTCATTTCACGGTTGAAGGAGAACGAAAGCCTGGAAGCCGCTCCGCTGACCAAACTGTCGGAAGACGGCGAACTCTTTGCCTATCGTCACAACGGATTCTGGGGCTGCATGGATACGATGCGCGACCGCGAGAATCTCGAAAAGATTTACGAGTCCGGCAATGCCCCATGGGCGGGCTGATTATTTCCACACCATGGAAACATTTTTTCCATACCATGGAAAAACCCTGAAAATAGTTTCCATACCATGGAAAAAAGTTGAATGACTGCGATGCCGCAACAGAATGACACTGAATCCTCTCCGTTGACCATTGTCGTGACCGGGGCCGTTGGCTTCATCGGCAGGCGTGTCGTGGAGCAGTTGCTCGAGCGTGGAGTTCATGTCTGCGCGGTGGACCGGGTTCCTGTTTCAGACGTATCGCTTCCAGGGGGTGACTATCAGTGTGTGGATCTGGGCCAGGATCTGCCGGTCATCCCGGAAGCCTCGGTGCTGGTGCATCTGGCCTGGGAAATGGATCGCAGCAATGCTCTGGCGCAGGCCGATGCGGTAACCGATTTTGCCCGCTTGCTGGATGCGGCAGCCCAGCAGGGGTGTCGCGGAGTCGTGGCGCTGGGCAGCGCCGAAGAGTACGGCGAGCAGGAAGGTTGTCTTTCCGAAACGATGGCACCAGGGACTCAGCTGTCGGCCTATGGTCGGGCCAAGAATGAAGCCTGCCAGGCGCTGGAAGCCTGGGCGCAGGTGACGGGGATCCCGGCCCTTTGGCTGCGACCGTTCATTGTGTATGGCCCGAGGCAAAAGGGGAATATGGTGATTCCGTATGCCGTGCGGTGTGCCCAAGAGCGAACAACCGCCGAATTCTCTACCGGTTTGCAATATCGTGACTTTGTCCATGTAGATGATGTAGCCGAAGGCATTGCGCAGGCCGCTCTTCGAGTGGCAGACGCAAGCCTCTCCTTTTCGATGTGTAATCTGGGGGGTGGCCATCCGGTGCAGGTGCGCTTGGCCCCGGCCGGACTAAACCCTCGTAACGGTTTAGACGCTCCAGGGCTCTTTTCGCTTGGTCTGAATGGTGTTTAGGTGTTCGAGTTGGGCAAACAGAAAATCAGTGATGATTTCGGAGGGGAGGAAGGACGAGCCTGTATCCACCCAGTCGTACTTGTTCACTTCTCCACGGAAGAATTCAGCCCGGTTCGTCCCCTTTCCCCAAATGATTCCCGTACGTTTTTTGAATTGTTTCTCATTGACGATCAGCACGCTGCCCTCACCAGAGAGGATACTCTTGGTCTCCTGGAAGGAAAAGAAGCCAAAGTATCCAAGGCCTCCCAACGGGCGGTTTTGGTAGGTGGCATCGATTGACTGTGAGGCATCTTCCACAACCAAGAGACCGTCTGTTGGCTATCCTCGGACGACTCTATTAAATGAATCTTGAGGCCAGGGAAACGGCTTCAAGCTTGTATCGCTGGCGGATTTATGAATGATAGAAAAGGAAAATGAGAGGACTTGGATGAAGAAAGAGATCCAAAAGGTTGTTGTTATCGTCGGCGCCGGTTTTTATGGCTCGGTGATGGCGGAACGGTTTGCCAACGAGCTGGGCTGGAAAGTGGTATTACTAGATAAGCGTCCCCACATAGGTGGAAATTGCTGGTCTTGCCCGGATCCTGACACAGGGATTGAGGTCCACACATATGGCCCCCATATTTTCCACACTTCGAATGAGCGGGCATGGAATTATCTGAACCAATTTACGACCTTCAACGACTATCGACATACCGTATGGGCTAACCGAAGGGGGAAGGTATATCCATTGCCGTTTGGACTGGCTGCGATTAATCTGCTTACGGGCCAACACCTTTCACCGGAGGAAGCACGACTTTGGCTTCAGGGCGAAGTGGCCAAAGAGAAAATTGATGTGGCTGCAAATCTTGAAGAAAAAGCGTTGTCATTGATTGGACGGACTTTATACGAAGCCTTTGTTAAGGAGTATACGGAGAAGCATTGGGGCATGAAGGCCACAGAGCTTCCTCCTTATATCATCACTCGGCTGCCTGTTCGGTTTACGTATGATATGGGCTATTATAACGACAAGTGGCAGGGGATTCCGGTTGGTGGGTATGGAGCGATGTTTAAGCGTATATTACGACACCCCAATATCGATATCCGTTTAAGTACTGATTATTTTGTGGAAAAGGGAGCACTTCCTCCTCATGACTTGCTTCTCTATACGGGCCCTATTGATCAATTTTTTGACTATAAGCATGGTCGTCTTGGATGGAGGTCTGTTCGATTTGAAAAGGCATTGCCTGCCATGACTGACTTCCAAGGGACCTCTGTGATGAATGAGTGTGATGGAGACATTGCCTATACCCGGACTCATGAGTTTAAGCATTTTACGCCCGAATTGGAGTTCGCAAAGACGGTGATATTCCGCGAATACTCATTTGATCCCAAACCGGGAGATGATGTGTATTATCCTATCCGAACGAAAGCGGACATGGCGATTCGAGAGAAATATACAGCTGAAGCGGAGTCCGTTCCTGATGTTGTGTTCGGCGGTCGTCTCGGGGCCTATGCGTACCTGGATATGGAAAATACAGTGAGTACCGCATTGGAGCTGTTCGATTCGCTGAAGGTTAAGCTGGTTTCCGACTCAAGCGTCGTTTGAGAACCTCCGGCATTTGCTGGAGGATTCGCGAGGCACGAGGCAGGATGCGCCCGAGGGAGGATCGTTTCCAAACCGTTGTCGGCACATTAGCGGCACGGATGTCTTCGAGGAGTGCCGATCGGTCCAGCCATTCCTGCTGGTTGAAGAAGGTGTAGTGGTGCACAACGGCATGGGTGGCCAATACAACCAACTTGTTGTTTTCTGTAATCCATTGACCCCAGCCGACCTCGTCCTGTTCCTGTACGCCTCCGATTTCAAGCCAGTGGCGGTAGTCATAGCAGATACAATTGATGCTGAAACGCTTGTGGTAGGGGACCCAGCGCTCACAGGTCTCTGTCCGGACTTTCCGGTTGACCTCTTCCAGATTCAGAAACTTTCGGATCATCCATTCAGCCAGATGTGGATAAAACCAGACAGAGCCGCCTGCAGAATCGGTGTGCTCTGCGGAAGGGAGGCGCAGGTACTCTTCACGGATATCCGGGAAGATGCGGAGCAACTGCCAGCATCCCAGCCCGTTGTTGGGGATGGTGGCTGTGACTAAGGAGAGATCAGGCCGGTCCCTGTGGGCTTCATAGGCCTCTTCGAGTATTCGGTCCCAGTCGGAGGAAACAAGAGTATCTTCATCAATTTTGAAATAAAGAGAATCTGGATACCGTCGGATGCAATCATTCTGGAGATTGGAGATATACCACCCACGCCCTCGCGGACCGGCGATGATATCCCATGGGATGTCGGGGTGGGTGGCCATCAGGCGCTTCACATAGCGCAAGTGCTTTCCCTTTACACCGTTGAGGAGAAGAACCACATGGTCAAAGCGGCGGATGGACCCCCCATGGATAAGCATATCCATACAGAGCGCAAAGCAATCCAGCCGATGGCTGGTCAGAATCATCAAAACTTTTTTCATACACTGGAATAATTTTGAGTCAGGATACCATAGTGGGAGTTTGGGGCCAGATTAAATTCAGAAGCTGGGGGAATAGTGATGAGATGTCGGATCGTCATTCGAACTCACATTCTTGAAACGGTGAAGTAGGCCTGATTCTCAACTCCAAACATGCAAAATTAGAGTGGAAGCGTATTGTTTTGTGAATCTGATCTGTGTGAATTCGTGTTTATCCGTGGTTGTAATTAATGAGTGAACAAAATGTCATTGTATTGGGCGGTGGATTGGCCGGACTGGGGTTTGCTCAGCACTATCCGGGGCCGGGTGTTTGAGGCGGAGAGCGAACCGGGCGGTCACGCCCGCTCGCATGAATTTGGCGGAGCGTGGTTTGATCAGGGAGCCTACATCTGTCATTCGCAGGATCCATCCTGGCTGGATCTGGTCTGTGTGCAGACCCCGATGCATGAGATGACCCAAAGCACGGTCTTGAACTATAAAGCGGGGGATTGGTTTGCCTATCCGGTGCAGAATCATCTGGCGGACTTGTCGAAAGCCGACTGCG
>CAZGMQ010000048.1:0-25123 GCA_964526745.1 uncultured Verrucomicrobiota bacterium | reverse complement strand
AGATTCTACCTTAAATTAGTCGCTCCGTGGTCTAAGATTGGGGGTAAGCGCACTATTTCCAACGGCGGAGTATCGAAGAAGAACGAGTCCGGGGGGAAATGGTCAGGAAAAGGGGGAGGCCTGCTCTCTCCCAAAGAGAGCGATTGTGGGCGAATGCCGAAAAGCGAATCCAGCAACAAAAAACGTTAAGAGATTTGCGAGGAATGAGTCCAGCAGAGTTTGAGCAATTTGTAGCCAACCTCTTCACTGTACAAGGGTACAAAGCAACCGTAGTTGGTGGGGCCTGCGATGCGGGCTGCGATGTGAAAATTCATCAGAGAACAGGTGAATTGTGGGGGATAGCTCAATGTAAGCGATATGCTGAAAAAGGAGGTGTGAGTGCACATCAGGTCCGGGGCTTTTGCGGCGCATATATGTTGAGCGGAGCAACCCAAGGGTTCATCTTTACAACCGGGAGGCTGACCCGTCAGGCAGAGCGGCCCGCCCGGAGATTTACTTGGCTTAAGGTCTTTAACAGGTCAAATCTCGCGCAATATATTGAGAAAGTTAAAGAGATTCAGCATCTGTAAATCCTGACGCCCTTCAGTCTTCAGCCTTCAGTCTTTTTTCGGCCGGTAGAGGTGGGTACAGAGGCCTTGGTGGAGTTCGGCGGCTTCGCCGAGGGTTTCGGAGAGGGTCGGGTGCGGATGAATCGTGCGTGCGAGATCCGCGACCGTCGCACCGGTTTCGAGCGCCAGAGAGGCTTCCGAAATCAGATCGCCGGCACCGGGACCCGCAATGGCCACACCGAGGAGCTTTCCGGTTTCTGGATCTGCCAGAATCTTAGTGACGCCATCGGTTCGGTCGAGCGTGAGGGCGCGTCCGCTGGCGGCCCAGGGGAATTTGGAGACCTGCACCTCGATGCCCTGTTCTTTGGCCTCGGTCTGCGTGAGACCGCACCAGGCAATCTCCGGGTCGGTGAAGACCACGGCGGGCACAAAGGAGGAAAGATGAGATTCTTTTCCAAGCATTCGTGCCACGACAGCTTTGGCTTCGTGTGTGGCCTTGTGGGCAAGCATCGGGTTGCCGGCGACATCGCCGGCGGCGAATACCTTCGGGTTGGAGGTCCTCCCGTCGGCATCGACTGGGATGAAGCCGCGCTCATCCAGTTGGATTGAGGCCTTTTCGAGGGCCAGACCTTCTGTATAGGGGCGGCGACCGATGGACACGAGGGCTTTGGAGAAGGTTTCTTCCCGCGTCTCGCCGGTCTTCATGTTCTCCAGCGTGACGCGGAGGCCGGAGCCTTCATCGACAATACTGGCGACACGAGTGTTGAGGTGGATGGCCTCGAACAGGCTGCGCAGGCGCTTGGACAGGGGGACAATCAGGTCGCGGTCGGCACCGGGTAGCAGGCCGGCCGTCATTTCGACCACGGTGACCTTGGCGCCCAGGCCGGCATAGACCGAGCCGAGTTCGAGGCCGATATAGCCGCCACCCACAACCAGCAGGGTTTCCGGGATTTCTTCAAGTGCGAGAGCCGAGGTGGAGTCCCAGAGATTCGGGCTGTCGACAGGGAAAGCGGCAGGCATGGCCGGGACGGAACCGGTGGAGAGGAGGAGCGTATCGAAATCGTGAGGGGTGACAGAGCCATCCGGGGCCGTCAGCGTGAGCTGCGTGGGCGAGGCGAAAGCGGCCGTGGCTTGGATGATGGTGATGCCGCGGGCCTTGGCGACCTGCGCGAGCCCCTGGGCCAACCGGTCGCTGACGGATTGTTTCCAGTCGCGCAGGGCATCGAGGCGTATGGCGGGTTCCGAGAAATCGAGACCGATGGCGGTAGCTTCGCGGGCATCGGAGAGGAGGCGCGCGGCATGCAGAAGAGATTTGGAGGGGATGCAGCCGCGGTGGAGGCAGGTGCCGCCGAGAGCGGGGCCGGCGTCAATGAGTGTGACGGGCAGGCCGAGATCGGCGGCGAGAAAGGCGGCGGGATAACCGGCGGGACCGGCGCCAAGGATCGTGAGGGAGGTGGGGGCTGTCATGGCGAAGAACGGTAGAATGTTGCGTGGCTGCGGGCAAGGCGAATCCCCACATCTCAAGAGGGGAGGGTCTTGGGTTGTATGCAAGAAAGCATTGTAGAAATCAGATGCCTCTTCATCAATGAATTTTATATGTGCTTATGCGCATATGCGTATAAGCGAAAACAGCTAGCCCCCACTTCTGTGTAAAGGGGGAATACACTCGGACCGCAAATGAACCGCATGAGTGGGGAAAGGCGAAAGCGGTTTGTTGGGACGGAAGCCCGCTCCTTCCGGTTCTCTGTGGATGTGGAATTACAGATTTTTACTTTTGCTGATTGATGGATGAGGCTGAACATGGTGGGATTAACAAACTGCGGCGGATGCGTAGAAGATTAAGCAGGCCGAAAAGGGGTTTGCCGGGAGAGGCGACAATGAAAATGACAGTTCAAACGAGTTTATGGGTGGGGTGTATGGCGATGGCTGTGATGGCGGGAATGGCATCCTCTGCACGTGCACAAACGATTGGCACCTCTATTTCTGCGGATGGCGCGTTGCCGAACACCAATGCTATGCTGGATATTCAATCGCCCACCCTCGGGGATGGGAAAGGCCTGCTGATTCCGCGGGTGACCGTCAATCAGCGGACGAATCACTCTGCGGCGCTGGCTGGTGGCCTGCTGGATGACAGCGGCGACCTTCGTGGCGGCGTGGCCCAGGGATTGATGGTCTATCAGACTGATGCGACAGAGGGGCTGTACTACAATACCGGCACTACGGCCACCCCGACCTGGTTCTTTGCGGGCGGCGGCGGCGATTTCAAGGCGGACGGCTCCATTTCGATGACCGGGCCCCTGACCAGTTCCAGTACGATTTCCGCTGACAAGCTGTTCAACACGAATAACACCATCGGCGGTTCCGATGCGGTGGCGCTGGGCGGTATCGGCAACACAGCATCCGGTGTGGGGAGCGTCGTTGCCGGCGGATCAAACAATATAGCGACTGGAACGGCTTCTGCGATTGGTGGCGGCTGGAGCAATGTTGTCGGGGATTCAACCGCAGACCAGTTCAGCGTGATTGCCGGAGGGGAACGGAATGTGATTATCGATCATCATAGCACCATTGGCGGCGGCCGGGAGAACCGGATCAGCCAGGAATATTCCACGATTGCAGGCGGCTACAGCAACCTTATCGAGAACACCTATGCGTTTATCGGTGGCGGACGGTTCAACTGGATCCGGGCCCGGGACAACGTGATTGGCGGCGGTGCGCACAACCTGATTGATAGCGGCGATATCTTCAGCGCCATCAGTGGCGGGGAGAGTAATAAAGTGTATAATGACCGCTGCTTTATTGGCGGCGGGCGCGGCAACGAGGCTTCAAATATCTACGTCACGATTGGCGGCGGGGATCTGAATTTTGCCAAGGGTGACTCCGCCACGATTGGCGGCGGCTGGACGAACCGTATCGAGAGTGCCGACGCGGCCGTCATTAGCGGCGGCCGGGGAAACAAGATTTATAGCAACTGCGACTATTCGGTAATTCCTGGCGGGCGGGGAAATACCATCACAAACAGTGCCGATTACGCCTTTGCCGGCGGATATGGCGCCCATGTCATTCATGACGGATGCTTTTTATGGGCGGATCACAATACCTCGCCGCGTTTGGTTTCCACGGCAGAGAATCAGTTCATGGTGCGGGCCAGCGGCGGGTACATTTTCTACAGTGCGAACAATGCCACCACGGGCGCCCAACTGCCGGCCGGGTCTGGATCGTGGGCGTCGTTGAGTGATCGAAACTCAAAAAGAGCACTGGAGCCGCTGGATGGCCGGAAGATTCTGGACTCTTTGTCGGGGATTCCGATGTATTCCTGGCAATATAAGGATCAGGCCGAGGCGATCCGACATGTCGGTCCCATGGCACAGGATCTGTATGAAGCCTTTGGCTACGGTGAGGATGAACGGCATATCAGCAGCATTGATGCGGATGGCCTCGCGCTTTCTGCCATTCAGGAGCTGTATCGTATCACCCGTGAGGAAAATGAAACCCTCCGCTCTACGGTTCAGGCGCAGGAGGCGCAGTTGGAGGCCATCCAGGCTCGTTTGAGCCAGATGGAAGATGCCCTCAAATAATCGGTTCCGAAAAGCGCCGGATTGCGAAGAGGCCTTTTGCTTCCAACGGGCTGTTTGACGGGGAAAATACGTCCGCTCAGCCCGTGCTGCATCAGGGTGATAGGAGCGGTCGGGAGCTGCTCGGGGACAAATGCGGTATTGAATCAACGGGTGAGCTAAGGTACATTGACACAGATTTTGTGCACCTGGAGAGCCTGTATGAGCGAAGCGAAAAAGAAACCTGAGCTGCCGTATCCGGTAATCGACCCGCTGGAGTGCAAGGCGTGCGGCCGCTGCATCGCGGCCTGCCCGAAAAAGGTGCTCCGGATGGGGACGGAATTGAACGCTCGCGGCTATACCTCCGCGGAATACGTCGGGGAGGGCTGCATCGGCTGTCTCAACTGCTTCTATGCCTGCCCCGAACCCCACACCTTTGAAATGCACCTGTTGGTCAAAGACGACGACACGGCGAAGTAAGGAAATCTGTCATGGCAACACAATTGGTCAAGGGCAACACCGCGGTCGTGATCGGCGCTCTCTACGCGGGATGCGACAGCTTTTTCGGATATCCCATCACCCCGGCGAACGAGGTGCTGGAAGAGGCCGCGAAGAAGTTCCCGATGGCGGGCCGCCGGATGGTCCAGGCCGAAAGCGAAGAGGCGGCGATCAATATGGTCTATGGAGCGGCGGGGACCGGGCGGCGCACGATGACGGCCTCCTCCGGGCCGGGCATCAGCCTGAAGCAGGAGGGGATTTCCTATCTGGCGGGTGCGGAACTGCCGGCCGTGATCATCGATATCATGCGGGCCGGACCGGGCCTGGGGAATATCGGCCCGGAGCAGGGCGATTACAACCAGGTCGTGAAGGGCGGGGGGCACGGCAACTACCGGAATCTGGTTTTTGCGCCCAACAGCGTGCAGGAAATGTGCGATTTCACAATACGGGCCTTCGAGCTGTCGCAGAAGTGGCGCATCACGGCCTTCGTGCTGGCCGACGGCGTTCTGGGCCAGATGATTGAACCCCTGCGCTTCCCGGACGTAAGCGCAGAACCCAAAACCGACACCAGCTGGGCGGTCGATGGCACTGCCGAGACGCGGTCGAACTGCATCACTTCAATCGTGCTGGATTTTGACATACTGGAAGCCTTCAATGTGAAGCTCCAGGAGAAATATGCGGCCATTGAGGCCTCTGAGCAGGACTCGGAAAACTATCGGATGGAGGATGCGGACATCGCGTTGGTGGCCTATGGCATTATCTCGCGCCTGGCGCAGGGCGCCGTGGATGCGGCCCGGGCCGAGGGCATCAAGGTGGGGCTGTTTCGGCCGAAGACACTCTTCCCGTTCCCGAAAGACGCGCTGAATGCGTTTGTGGACCAGGGCGGCAAGCAGCTGGTGAGCGTGGAGATGAGCAATGGCCAGATGCGCGACGACATTAAATTGTCCGTGGAGTGCCAATGCCCGGTTCATCTGGTGAGCCGGATGGGCGGCCACCTGGTGTCGCAGGATGCGATTTTAATGAAGCTTCGTGAGTTGGCGAAGGCGTAAGGCAGGAGAGAACGAGATGGAAAAGATCATCAAGTCCAAGGGCCTGTACAAAACATTTCCCCGCAAGGGCGGCTCGGCGCAGACCGCGACCCACTATTGCCCCGGCTGTGAGCATGGCGTCCTGCACAAGCTGATTGGCGAAGCGCTCGTCGATATGGAGCTGCAGGACCGCTCGATTGTCATCAGTCCGGTCGGCTGCGCGGTCTTCGCCTATTACTATTTTGACACCGGCAACATTCAGGCGGCTCATGGCCGGGCCGCGGCCGTGGCCACCGGTATTTCCCGCACCAAAAACGACGCGGTGGTCATTGCCTATCAGGGCGACGGCGACCTGGCCTCCATCGGACTGAATGAGACCATGCAGGCGGCCAACCGCGGAGAGAAGCTCGCGGTGTTCTTTGTGAACAACTCCGTCTATGGCATGACCGGCGGACAGATGGCTCCGACCACACTGGTCGGCGACAAGACGATCACCTGCCCGACGGGTCGTGCGACGGACAATCAGGGGTATCCTTTGCATATGTCTGAGCTGATCAACCAGCTCCAGGCCCCCGTGTATATCGCGAGAGTCTCCTTCTCTACAGTGGCAAAACTCCGCAAGGCGCGGCAGGCCATCCGCAAGGCGCTGGAAATCCAGCGCGACGGCAAGGGCTATGCGTTTGTGGAAGTGCTGATGGCCTGCCCCACCAATCAGAAAATGAATGTGGAGCAAGCCACCGAATTTGTAGCCGAGCGGATGGAAAAGGAATATCCCCTGGGCACCTTCCGGGACGACTCGGAAACGGCCAAGCCGATTGTGCGCGATGAGAGCGATTATCGAAAAGAGACGCTCGACAGCCTGCTCGGACTGGACAAGGAGCAGGAACCCGATGCCCTGCTCGATCCCGACGCCCCGACGTTCTATGTGAAAATGGCCGGTTTTGGCGGCCAGGGCGTCCTGAGCATGGGCGTGATTCTGGCGCGGGCGGCCTGCGGCGCCGGCAAGTTTGTCTCGTGGTATCCGTCCTACGGTCCGGAGCAGCGCGGCGGCACCGCCAACTGCGCCGTGGTGCTGTCGGGGCAGCCCATCGGTTCGCCGGTGGTGCACGAACCCGATGTGCTGATTGCCATGAACCGGCCCTCGTTCGAGAAGTTTGTCGGCGAGGTGAAGCCCGGTGGCCTGCTGCTGGTGAATGATGCCATCGGCGATTTTGATGCGCCTGAGGGCGTCCGGGTCCTGGCCGTTCCCGCCCAGGAACTGGCGAAGGAAGCCGGCGGCGACTGCGCCTTGAATACTGCCATGGTGGGCGTGATGGCGTCTGTGGCCGGGTTTGACCTCAGCATGGAACAGTTTGAACATGCCATTGCCACCAACTTTGCCAGCAAACCCTCGGTCATCGAACGGAATCACGCTGTTTTCCGGCTGGCAAAACAGTGGGGCGATCGCCAGAAGCTGTAGGCCCGCCGGTTCCTCTATTTTCGGAAGGGGCTTGGCTTGAATTTCAGGGGTGCGCCCCTGCAGATTTTTTTCTGCTGGAAGGAATGATGATGCAACGGAATATGATGAAATCAAAAATCCACCGCGCGACGGTGACCGGACTCGAGCTCGACTACGAGGGCAGTATCGCCATCGATCCGATCCTGCTGGAGGCGGCGGACATCCTTCCCGGCGAGCAGGTGCAGGTGTTGAATCTCAACAATGGTGAGCGGCTGATCACCTATGCCATTCTCGGGGAGCGGGACTCGGGCCAGATGATGCTGAATGGTCCTGCCGCCCGATTGGCAGTCAAAGGGGATGTCATCATTGTGATTACCTATGCGTCGATTGAAGACGCGGAATCCAGAACCTTCAAGCCGCGTGTCGTTCAAGTGGATGCGGAAAATCGGATTCTCTAGGGTTGGACAAAACAGAAAGGCGATCCAATGGCTCTCTTGATTCGCGGCGGAGAAGTGGTCACGGCGGAGGCCCGTTGTGTGGCCGACATCCTGTGCGAGGGGGACGTCATCAGCCGGGTGGCACCGGGTCTCGAGCCGCCCGATGGATGTGAAGTCATCGAGGCCAAAAGGAAACTGGTCTTTCCCGGATTCATTGACCCCCACGTTCATGCCTATCTGCCGCTGACCCACGTCACCGCCAAATCGGACTATGCCAACTGTACGCGCGCGGCCCTCATGGGCGGCACCACCTGCATCATGGATTTTGCCGGAGCGGGGCAGGAGAAGGATTTTGATACCGCCTGGGCGGCCTGGGAGGCGCAGGCCTCCGGCAAGGCCTCCTGCGATTACGGCTTCCACCTGATGATCAAGCAGTTTGATGCCGACTTGGAACGCCAACTGGAAGGGCTCGTGGAGAGAGGCCTCAAATCCATCAAGGTGTATCTGGCCTATAAACCCGCCCTGGCCATTGGCGAAGATGACCTATTCCGTGTCATGGAGTTTGCGGCCGCGCATGACCTGGTGGTGATGGCACACTGCGAAAATGCCGATCTGATCCCCTCCATGCAGCGGAAGCTGCTGGCCGAAGGCAAAACCGGCCCGGAATGGCATGAACCCAGCCGCCCGCCGATGGTCGAGGCCGAGGGCGTGAGCAAATTTCTAACGTTCGCGGCGGCCACGGGCGCCCGGGCCTATGTCGTGCACCTCAGCTGCGCGGAGGCGCTCTCGATGGCCGACCGGTTCCGCGACAAGGGGAATGACCTCTATATTGAAACGATGATTCAGTATCTAACGCTGGACAAGACCTACGCCGAAAGGCCGGACTTCGAAGGCGCCAAATGGGTGCTCTCGCCGCCGCTGCGTGAAAAGGCCAACCAGGAGGTCCTGTGGGCGGCGCTGGCGGATGGCCGCATCGACACGCTGGGTACGGATCACTGTCCTTTTGATTTCAAGGGGCAGAAGGAACTGGGACGAGGTGACTTTTCCAAGATTCCCAGCGGCCTGGCCGGGGTGGAGGAGCGCGTGGTGCTGGCTTACACGGCCGGTGTGCTGGGCGGCCACATCAGTCTGGAGCGCTTTGTGGAAGTGGCGGCCACCAACCCGGCCAAGATTTTCGGCCTGTGGCCGCAGAAAGGGGCCATTTTGCCGGGCTCGGATGCAGACATGGTGGTCTGGGACCCAACGGTCAAACGGACGATTTCTCAGAAAACCCAAAGTCTGGACACCGACTACAACCCATATGAAGGCTTCGAGGTACAGGGCGCACCAGTCGTGGTGACCGTTCGCGGTCAGGTCATGGTCCGCGACAGGAAATTTGTCGGAACTCCGGGACAGGGACGCCTCCTGTGAGCCTTCGATTGGGGTCAGCCCTTAAATATTAAATATTGACCAATCGAGTGCCTCGTGGTGCTATAAGGACATGGCAAGAAAACCCAGAGTCTTGATTGAAGGGGGCATCTATCACATCACCTGCCGTGGGAATGAGAGGCGGGCCATTTTTCGGGATGACCGGGATCGCAAACGATTTCTAAAGCGACTGGAGGAAAGCGCTTCCACGCAACAAGTCCGGATATATCTCTATTGCCTGATGCCGAATCACCTTCATCTACTGGTGGAGACACCGCTGGGTAATCTGGATCGGTTTATGGGGAGCCTATTGACAGGATACACCGTGTACTTCAACCATCGGCACCAGCGGGTGGGGCATCTAATGCAGGGGCGGTATGGTGCACAGGTGGTGGAGGGCAACGAGTATCTGCTGAAACTGAGCCGCTATATTCATCTCAATCCTGTGCAGGTGGAAGGAATGAAGGAGTTACCGCTGAAAGAGCGGTTGCGTCATTTACGGAAGTATCCCTGGAGCAGTTTTCGGGAATATGCGGGAAAGACCATGCCCAGTGGATGGCTTTCTGTTGGGCCCGTATTGGCCATGATTGAAGCGGGACGCACGACCGGGGAAGGCAAGGCCTACTCTCGTTATGTGGAAGCCGGATTGGCAAAAACGGATGAAGAGTTTGATCGTCTGATGCTGGAACGCAGTGTTGCCATCGGATCGGAAAGCTTTGTTGAAACCATCAGAAATCTGTATTGGCGGACGGCGACGGAGGACCGGAAACGGGAAGATGTATCATTTCGGCAAATCCGGAATTGGAAGACCGTGCAGGAAACCGAGGATGCCGTCCGGGAAGTTGTGGGAGATCGCTGGGAGCAATTTAATGTGTATAAGGCGGGACGTGTTGTGAGGGGATTCACCGCATGGGCACTACAGCAATACGCTGGGCTGACCCAGCGCGAGATCGCCTGCCGGGTGGGCGTGAGTACGGGTGCAGCGGTCAGCCTGATGATTCGGTCTGCCTTGAAAACGACCGAGGTGCGCCGATGGCAAAAGGCACTAGAATTAAGATTTAAGGGCTGACCCTAATGGGTGGTGGACAGGAAGTGCGGATGGGGTATAAGATTTTGAGTCGGAGGCATGACATGAAGTACTGGGTTGTTGTCGGGTTGGTTTTGGGTGTGTGTGCAGGGGCTTGGGGTAGCCCGATAGAAGTGGGACGAGAAAGTCTTTCAGAGGTTCGTTTGGATTGGAAGGCTATTCCGAATCAGACCTATCAGATTCTACTTTCCCAAAGCCTGACAGATCCGGTATGGACGAATGTCTCACCTGCCGGAGTGATCCCGTCCAATGTGCTGGGATCGGCCACGGCGCCCACCGGTGGAATTACGAACTTCTATCGGGTCAGGAAAGAGGATACCTCACCGCCGGAGATCGCCTCGATGATTCCGGCCGAGGGGGCGATTGCGGTGCAGTCCAATGCATCGGTGTATATCAGTCTGACGGATGAAACGGGAATCGATACCAACACGCTTGTCCTGTCAATCGGGAGCTGGACGAATATGACGCTGGTCGATCCGCTGCTGACCTATTCCAACACGACCGTGATTTTCACGCCGACTTCTGTACTGGGGGAGGCAGCCGCCGTTATCAGCAACGTCTTGACGGTTTCGGATACGCTTGGCCACACGCTGAGCAACCATACGTGGACCTTCGAGTTGGCGCGGGCGGCTTCGGTGACCAATTCGTTTCTTTCGCTGACCGCGCCAAGCAATGCTCCGCTGACCAAGAGCGGCCGGAGGCGGACGCTGCCGAATGTTAAGCCGAAGGACGGGTCGCCGGCGCTGGAAATTCAAAGCGTGACCAGCAACAGCGTGGTGTTTTCCTATACGGGAAGTCCGCCGGACATCACCAACGGGACCAAGCTGGTGAGTTTTGATGCCGCCCACCCATTTTATCGCAATGTGCTGTCGAACACCGTGGACGGCGTGGCACTCACGGTCACGGCTTGGACGGAGGATATTCCGCTGACGGACATCATGGAAGCCGGATCGATCAGTTCGGTGGACCTGACAGAGGCGGATCCCGGCGCATCCAGGAAGGCCGTCGTAAACCTGAATCTGTTGCATGTGGAATTTGGCGATGATCTGTCGGAAACCGTGCTGCTGGATGATTCCGGACTCAAGCTCTGGCTGCCGGAATGCGATTGGGCCTTTGTGGCGGACGTGGATGTTGCGGCGGATATCGGTTGGGGGGAGTTGAGATCATTCGATGCCTCTGCGGCAGGCGTTTTGACCATCCACGTCAAGCCGGAAGCTCTCTTTCATGCGGCAGTAAGTGGTGATGATGAAGTTCCATTAATTACGCCTGTTACCCATGTGTTCGGAGGGATGGCCGGCCCGGTCCCCGTCTGGGTGGAGGTGACGCTGGAGTTGAATGCGGGCTATGAATACAGTGCCACGGTGGACGGCAATGCCCACACCGTGGTGGATATGGAGAAGGAACTCACGTTCTATGTAAAACTGCGCGAGAATGAATGGACCTCAGGCGTGGACAACCCGCCCATCGTCCTGGAAGCTGAACCCATCACCTGGCAGATTGAAGGCGATGCGACCGCCAAGGTCTATATCCAGCCCAAGCTGACCATTCTGGCCTTCAGCCTGGCCGGACTCTGGGCGGACATCAAGCCCTACTCGGAATTCGAGGGCACCTATCAGTTGAATCCGTTGGAATACGACCTGGGCCTGTACTACGGACTTTCCTCCACCCTCGGGATTGAAAGCCGCATCTGGTATGCGGGCTGGGGCGACAAACCCGAATGGGAGCTGTTCAACCAGCGCTGGCCGCTGTGGGCGGATGTCTATCCTGACCCCAGCGCCATGCCGGTCTTTTCGCATTCGTTTCCGGACCAGAGTGTGTTGACGGGCGGCAACCTGACGCTGGAAGGCTGGGCCTCGGGCATTCCCGAGCCGAATTATCGCTGGTATTTCGATGGCTCGCGTATTGTCGGCGAAACGGATGCTGAACTCGACCTTTCTCCTGCCCAGACAAGCCATGCCGGAATCTGGTCCGTGCGGGCCTACAACGATGCCGGGAGCGTGGAAACCTCCTGCACTGTTACCGTCACAACCGGCGGTTCGGGCGCCCCCTCCGGTATGGTTCTGATACCCAGTGGTACAAACGCGGGGACGGATCCGGACTTCGGTGCATACAGCCTGAGTGTCGATTCCTTCTATATGGACAAATACGAAGTGACGAAAGCCAAATGGGATGAAGTGGCGAATTGGGCAGCAAGTCATGGGTATGACATTACCGCTGGCGGCGGTTCCGGCAAAGGGGCGAACCATCCTGTTCAAACTGTGACATGGTATGAATGTGTGAAGTGGTGCAACGCCCGTAGCCAGCAGGAAGGCCGCCCGGCGGTCTACACGGTCAACGGGGCCGTGTACAAGATCGGGCAGGCAGACAATGTCGTGCAGACATCTGCCGCGGGTTACCGGTTGCCGACAGATGTGGAATGGGAATACGCCGCCCGAGGCGGCTCCAGTGGACGCCGGTTCCTGTGGGGCGACACCATTCAGCATACGCGTGCGAATTACTACAGTTCCGACTCCTACAGCTATGACACGAGTTCAACAAGAGGGTATCATCCCGATTACGACAGCGATGGGTATCCGTACACAAGCCCGGTGGGGAGTTTTGCTGCGAACGCATACGGATTGTATGACATGACCGGAAATGTGTGGGAATGGTGCTTCGATTGGTATCCGGGATATGAGGGCTCGCACCGCGTGCATCGCGGCGGCGGTTGGCGCAGCTACGCCCACGCCTGCCGCGTGGCCTATCGCAACTACAACGGCCCGGACGGCAGCGGCTACTACTACGGGTTCCGGGCTGTCCTGCCCCCAGGTCAGTAAAGTGAGGTCAAGCAAGAAACAAGGGTGTTTGGTCGCGCCGCGGGTGCGGGACGCACCCCGACCGGAGGGAGAGGCCGAACGGACACCAGCTGGAAGGCCGACCTCCGTGTCGGCCATGACAGGATATTGAAAATGCAAATGAGTTTCTTTGCCATTCCGGCCCGAGGTGACAGTGGTTTGCAGGAGGATCTGAACCGTTTCCTGCGGTCGCATCGTGTGTTGACGGTGCATCGGGAATTCGTGGCACAGGGGGAGAATTCGTATTGGGCGCTGGCGGTGGAGATTCTGGAGGGGCCGGCTCCTTCGGTTCCGGGGTCGGCGCGCGGCGGCAAGCCGCGCGTGGATTACAAAGAGGTGCTCTCTCCGGAAGATTTTGCTTTGTTTGCGAAGCTGCGAGACTGGCGCAAGGCCACCGCCGAACAGGAAGGGATTCCTGTATACGCTGTTTTTACAAACGAACAGTTGGCCGCCATTGCCGCCCAGCGTCCATCCGACAACAGCGGGCTTCAGGAAATGGAAGGCATTGGTGAAGCCAAGGTTAAGAAATACGGGGTCAACGTGATGGCGGTGGTGCAATCGGCTGCCGGGTTGGGCCCTGTCCCGGACATTCCAGGCGATACGGAGGTCATATCTCCAGATAACACGGATAAATGAAGCGCGTGGGACATCTCTATGCGCGGATTGCCGACCCGGAGAATCTGCGTCTGGCATTCAGCAAGTCCATCCGTGGCAAGCGGGGCAAGGCCGATGTGATTGCCTACACGAAGCATCTCAACGAGAATCTGCTTCTTCTCCGCAACCAACTATTGTCTGGGTGTGTGGATGTGGGTCATTACCACTTTTTCACCGTCCATGAACCGAAGGAACGGCTGATTTGCGCGGCCTCATTTCCTGAACGGGTGCTGCATCACGCCATCATGAATGTTTGCGAGCCGGTTCTGGATCGATATGCCATCCATGATTCCTATGCCTGCCGCATGGGCAAAGGCATGCACGCCGCCGTGCTGCGTGCCCAGAAGTTTACGCGTCGGTATGCCTGGTATCTCAAACTCGACATCCGGCAGTATTTTGCGTCTATCGATCATGCCGTTGTGATGCGCCTGCTTGAACGGCGGATCAAAGACCGCGCCGTTCTCCGGCTCGTTCAACGCATACTCGACACGTACCACGTCGAGCCGGGTCGCGGTCTGCCCATCGGCAATCTGCTCTCGCAGCACCTGGCGAATTTGTATCTGGGCCACCTGGACCATTGGGTCAAGGAAACGCTGCGGGTGCGGGGCTATGTCCGCTATATGGATGACTTTGTCTTGTGGTCGGCGGATAAGAGCGCGTTGCAAGAGCATTTGAGGATGATTCGCGGGTTTCTGGAGGCGGAACTGAAGCTGGAACTGAAAAACAATATCCAGTTGAACCGCAATGCTAGAGGGCTGCCGTTTCTGGGGTTCCGGGTATTTTCGCATCGCTTGACACTTGGTCCGAAGGCCCGGCGGTGTTTTGCCCGGCGACTGCGGGGATACGAGCAGGAATACAGGCAGGGGAATTGGACTGAAGCTGAACTCCAGCGTCATGCTGGCGCCTTGCTTTCCTACGTGACCTTTGCGGATACCCGGCCACTTCGGAGGGGCATCATCGCCCACTTGAAGGGGGTGGCATAGAAGTCTATTTGGGGTTCTGTCCATAGGGCTCGAACCGCGTGAATCGCGGCGGCAGTTGGAACAACAACGCCAACAACTGCCGCGTGGCCAATCGCAACAACAACAACCCGGACAACAGCAACAACAACAACGGGTTCCGGGCTGTCCTGCCCCCAGCTCACCAGGCGAGACGGATGTCCTCCTGCTGACCCGGACAAAATCCTGTTCCCGCTTGTGCGGGACGAAAAGTGGAGAGCCGTCAGAGCTGGTAGCCGGCGCAGATGTCCGATGAATGTCCTGACGACTCCTTTTTGTTATATGCATTAGTTGTTCCATTAGGGTCAGCCCTTAAATCTTAAATATTGACGCATTGGAGGAGGTTTCTCGGTTCTTGAAGTTGCGGTCTGATTTACGATAGAATCTTTTCATGATAAAGCGGTTGATAATTTTAAGCGTGGGGGTGGCTGTTCTCCTGAGCGCAGAAATATTAGCTGCCGATGAGCTTCCGTCTCCTTTTCCGTGGTTTGTGGGGTACGACTGGGGGCCGGTGGCCTCGGAGATGGTCGATGCAGACGGCAACGAACGGTTCCGCGCGGCCGGCCCGTTCTGGGAGTCGGCCGAAAGTCCGGACGGCAAGCGCCTGCAGGCTTTCCCCCGTCCGTTGTTTGCCCGCGCCATGGATCCCGAGGCCAACCGGACCTCGTGGGATTGCATCTGGCCGCTCTCTTCCGGAAAGGTGTTTTACAACCAGCAGTCCTGGCGGGTGGTAAACAGCTACTTTTTCAATCGCGACCGGACGGATCCCACCTCGCAATATTACTACTGGTTTTTTCCGTTCTGGTTCCACGGGCGGGATGATGATGGGGTTCCCTACCGGGGGCTGTTTCCTATCGCTGGAGAGATTCGCGACGTTCTCTGGAAGGATCGGATCAGCTTTGCATTGTGGCCGTTGTGGATGCAGACCCAGGTCAATGATATGACCACCAGCGATGTCCTCTGGCCCATCCTTTCCTGGACGTCCACCCCGGACCATCACCAGGAACGGTTCCGGATCTTTCCGTTCTATGCGTTTTCCCGAAACACGCGGCAGTTTGAGAAGTATTCGGTACTGTGGCCGATCTGGACCCATGCGAATTACACCCACCCCAAGGCCACCGGGACGGCCTGGGTCCTCTTTCCGCTGGCCGGCCGGGTCAATCTGAACAGCCAGCAGGGCTGGATGTTCCTGCCGCCTTTCTTCCAGCATGTGAAAAGCGAGAAAATGACGCGCACCTATTTCCCCTGGCCGTTCTTTCAGCGGGAGACTGGATTCCGGGAGCGGCTGTATATCTGGCCGTTCTATGGCCGCCGGAAAGATGGCGTGCTGGAGCGCCGGTTCTGGATCTGGCCGCTGGTCATCAACGAAAAGAACCTGTGGGGAACGCGGCGGTCGGAGCGCTGGAGTGTTATACCTTTTTTTAACAATGTGACGTATTCTCGGATTCCTATGCCGGACCGGAAGAACCTGAAGGCTGCGGATGAAGCGGCGGAAGCCGCCGCCGCCGAAGGGAAGCTGCCGATTGTGGCCCGCCGCACCAAGCTCTGGCCGCTGGGTTCCCGCCAGTACGACCTGGAGACCGAGAGCTACCGGTTCCGATGCCTGGACCTGTGGCCTGGCGTGCATCCGCCGGCCGTGGAGCGAAGTTGGGCTCCGTTCTGGACCCTGTGGGACTACCGTGTCCACGGAGAGAAAAGCGACCTGGATGTGATGTGGGGAATTTATCGCGACACGCGCCGCCCCGAGGGTGCCCGCGCGTTTTCGCTGTTTCCGCTGTGGAAGCATGAACGGGCGGAGAAGGACACCGCCCGCCGCTGGTCTTTCCTGAAAGGGTTGATTGCCTACGACCGAACCGCTACAACTTGTCAGGTTCGCTTTCTTTGGCTGGGCCGTATGCGGATGAAGACAAAGAATCCGGTTCCAGAAGACCTGATGGAAGACAGCCCATGATTACGCGTGAGTCACAGAACTATGATCCGCCGGTCAACCCGGTTGCCGCGCTCGGCCGGCGAGTGATCGAAGCCTGCCAGGGGAGCGGGCGCGCCCTGCTCCTGCTGCTGGGGGCCATCACCCAGCTCCCCTATATGTTTTCCCGCAAGAACCGCGCGGATGTGATGCTCCAGCTGTATACGGTCGGGATCAAGAGCCTGGGCATTGTGAGCGTCGTGGGTATTTTCACCGGGATGATTTTGGCCATTCAGATGGGCCTGGCCCTGCGTATGGTGGGGCAGGAAGGGCAGATCGGGACGCTGGTGACGAACGGAATGTTGCGCGAGATGGGCCCGTTCATGACCGGGCTGGTTATTGCGGCGAGTGTCGGCTCGGCCATTGCCGCACAGATGGGCACGATGACCGTTTCTGAAGAAATCGCGGCTCTCGATGTCATGAATATCAGCGTCGAGCGCTATTTGGTGATGCCGCGTCTGGTGGCGCTGGCGATCATGACCCCCATGCTGACCATCTATATGGATCTGATTGGTATCGTGGGCGGCTGTGTGGTCGGTGCGACCATGCTGGGCGTCTCGCCGGAGGCCTACTGGGATAATGCCTTCCGCTACAGTTACAACAAAGATCTGTATGTCGGAGTGCTCAAGGCATTCATTTTCGGCCTCATTATTGTCAGTGTTTCCTGCTATCAGGGCTTCTCGACGAAAGAAGGGGCTGTCGGCGTGGGCCGGGCCACCCGCCGCACCGTGATTGTCTCCTTCCTGCTCATTCTGATGCTGGGCTATTTCGTAACGAGGTTGTGGTACCAATGATCCGTTTTGAACAAGTCACCAAACGCTTCGGCAGCAAGGTCGTTCTCGATCAGATTGATTTTGAGATCGAGAAGGGCGAGACCTTTGTCATCGTCGGTCTGTCCGGTGCCGGCAAGAGTGTCAGCCTGCGGCATATGATCCGACTGCTGACCCCGGAAGCAGGCCGGGTGTGGGTGGGGGAGGATTGCGTGAGCGAGGCCAGCGGGACCCGGCTTCAGCAGATTCTGAGCCGCTTCGGAGTGCTGTTCCAGAGTTCGGCCCTGCTGCAATGGCTGAATGTGGAGGACAATGTCTGCCTGCCTCTGCGCCAGACCACGAATCGCCCGGATGATGAAATCCGGCGGCTGGCCGTGGAAAATCTCAAACGGGTGGGTCTGGAAGGTGTCGGCGAAAAAATGCCGTCGGATATTTCCGGCGGGATGCGCAAACGCGTCGGGCTGGCCCGGGCCATTGTGACGCAGCCGGAAATCATTCTGTATGACGAACCCACGTCGGGCCTGGACCCGGTCATTTCACGGCAGATCGATCTGCTGATCGACAGCCTGCGGGCGCAGCTGGGCGTCACCAGTGTCGTGGTGACCCATGATTTATACAGTGCCCTGGGCATTGGGTCGCGGGTGGCCATGCTGCACGAAGGCAAGTTTGTCGTCTGCGGCACCCCAGAGGAATTCATTGCATCGGAACATCCGGTCGTGAGAGGCTTCCTGCAGGCTCAGGGGATCGATAGCCTGCAGGACATTCAGAAGGCATTTGGAAAATGAAATTCAAGAAACAAGTCGCAATTGAAGTGGTGGTCGGCGTTTTTGCTTTTGCCATCATTGCCGTCCTGCTGGCCCTGACCACTATCCTCAGCGAAGAGATGCTGTTCAAAAAATACGAGCGGATGGATATCGTGTTTAATTCGGTGAGCGGGCTGCGTGTCGGCGATGAGGTGAATGCCCGCGGTGTGACCGTCGGGAAAGTGAAGACCATCACATTGGCACCGGACGGAGTTCATGTGGGCGTCCGGCTGGATATCCCCATTACCCTGCGTGAGGACTATCGCATGGAGGTGCTGTCCGGTTCGGTGCTGGGCGGCCGCTATCTCAGTGTTTTTGAAGGGACCGCCGAGGCTCCGGAGATCTCGCTGGCCCAGCCATTGAAAGGCAGCCCATCGTCAGAACTCATGGATACGGCCACCCAGGCCGTAGAGGAGATCCGGAATGCGCTCCAGGACGGAATTCTCGATGACCTCAAGGCCTCGATGGCCCAGATACGGAAAATCACCACCGATCTCGGCGAGGGGGATGGCACCATCAACCGCCTGCTGGAAGATGATGAACTCTATGCGGAGATTCATCGAATCGCCGTGAACATCCGGGTCATCAGCGATGACATTGCCAACGGCGAAGGCACAATCGGCAAGCTGGTGAAGAATGATCAGGTGTATCAGGATCTTCAGGACGTCGTGGCCAATCTGCAGAACATCACCGATGGCCTCGCCAAGGGGGAAGGCACCATGGGACGTCTGCTGAGCGAGGACGACCAGATGTATGTGGATTTGGCTGCAACGATTGCGGCAATCCGCGGGGTATCGGAAGCGACCGCGCGCGGCGAGGGAACTGTCGGAAAGCTGTTTGCGGATGAAGCCCTCTATCTCGAGATTGAAGCCCTGCTGCGAGAAGGCCGTGCGGCGGTGGACGACATGCGGGAAACTTCACCCATCACCACGTTTACGAGTATTTTCTTTGGAGCCTTTTAGTCCGGTGCATCGGAAAGAGCGGAGACAGATTATGAAAAGACACGGATGGAGTTGGATTGCAACAGTGTTGATTGTCGCCTTGGTATGGGCGACCGTTCCTTCAACCTCGGTCGCTGCGGAGTCGGGAGATGATTCCACCGGCGCGGCCATTGCCATTGGCCTCATGGTGGCGGTGGTGGTGGTCTACGGGCTGGTTTCTCTTCGTTCCGATGTGGAGCGATACACAGAGGCCGACATCAACGAGGCGATCACCCATGCCGCCCAGGTGGCCGACTCCTCTCCGGTGGTCATCGAAACCATCACCGTGCCGATCGGACTCCAATCGCATGGGGCGGGGATGAAGACCGAGGTGGCCGGTGCCGGACTCGCGTGGCGCATGAGTTTCTAGTGCGGAGTCCGGGTCGACCTGTTCAGGAGGGGCGGCAAAACAGGCCTTGCCTGCAGTCTGACTCCATGGGTGCGACCCCCAATGGCCGTCGGGTTGGGGAACAGCGTATGGATCGGATGGATGAAGTCGGCACATGAGTGATTATAAGAATCCAAGTGCCCTGTGGGAGCATGCGGCATCGGGGGTGCTGCAGTTCCGTATCCCCATTCTGCTGGCCGCCTTTTTCCTGACGCTGATTTTTGCATGGCAGGCGCTCCATCTGCGGGCAGAGTGGAACGAGCAGAAAGAGCTGCCCGCTGGTGATTCGGATATCGTGTATTTCCAGCGTTTTGTGGACCGCTTTGGCGGCCAGGAGAACCTGGTCATCCTGTTGCAGGCGGATGAAATATTCACCCCTTCTGTTCTTCAGCACCTGGATAATCTGACCGAACAGTTCTGGGATGTGCCGCATGCCTCGGACGTGGTTTCACTGGCCTCGGTTTCAATCTGTCGCGGTTCAGGAGACGAGGCTCGGATCGAACCATTTCTTCCGGAGGGACAGCTGGGCTCTGCGGCGGCAGTAGCCTTGCGCGGAGAGGCCCTGGCCCATCCGCTCTGGTCCGGCAATCTGGTGTCGGCAGACGGGAAAATCGCCTGCATCAATGTGATGCTTCCTTCCTTGGCTGGGAACGTCAATGACCGGCGTGAAGCTGTGGATGCGGTTCAGGAGATTCTGGATGAAAATCCCCTCGATGGCGTGCGCTGGTGGGTGACGGGATATTCTCCGCTGGTTCGGGATATGCAGGTGTTCCTGAAACAGGACATTCAGCGTTTTCTTTGGCTGACGCCGCTGCTGATTATGGTCTGTCTGTTCCTGGCCTTTCGGACATGGCGCGGTGTGTTGGCCCCGGCCATAGTGATTGTTGCCTCCGCAGTCTGGTCCCTCGGCATCCTATCGCTTTTCGGGGGCACACTGAACATCGGCACCCTGCTGCTGCCGACTCTGGTGGCCGTGAATGGACTTTCCTATTCCATTCACCTGATGAATGAATATCATGAAGGCTGCGCCCGCGGAAACGATCCCCGCAAACTGCTGGTGCAAACCGTGGCCCGGCAGGCTCCACCACTCCTGATGGCCGGGGTCACAACGGCCATCGGATTCGGCTCGCTGTCTCTCTCCGAGCTTCACAGTCTACGCCAGTTGGGGGTCTTTTCGGCCATCGGTATTTTGCTTTCGGTTCTGCTGTGCCTGACCTTGATCCCCGCACTGCTGTCCTTCCTCCCACTGCCGGCAAAAGCATCGCATCGGCATGGCAGTGTTCGGCGTCTACGGCAGGGTTTGTGGAGCGTGGCCGAATTTGTTCAGCGTGATCGGTGGCGGATTCCAGCGGCGTTGATTCTGGTGGGAATCCTCTCGGTTATCGGAATGCGGCAAATGCAGGTCGAGGCGCAGGTCTCGCTCTATTTGCCGGAATCCGCCCCTTCGATCCAGGGGTTGAAAGTGGTGGAGGATCACCTTTCCGGCTTCTATGTGCTGGAATTGGAGCTGGATGGGGAGCCGGGTGCTTTCCACGAACCGTGGGCGCTTCGTGAGATGGATGACCTCCAGCAGCAGATTGAGGGTCTGGCTGGCGTGGCCCAGGTGGTTTCCGCGAACGATTTCTACAAAGAGATGCATCAGGCCCGGACCGCTCACTCCTCTCAATCGGATGGGCTGCCGCAGACCGCCGGTCTCCTCGCGGAATACCGCCTGTTGTTCTCCATGTCCGGCCACGGAGCGATGGTGGATTCGTTCCTGACGCCGGATGGCAGTGCGGCACGGCTTTCGGTGCACATCGACGGCATGTCAACGGCCGGCCACCTGAAGCTGATCTCCCGGATTGAGGAACTGGCTTCCACAGAACTCGATCCGCGCCTCGAACTGCATCCCACCGGCACGGTACAACTGTTCGCCGTCCGCATTCATGCCTTGGTCCGCAGTCTGTTGAAGTCCTTCGGGCTGTCCTTCCTTCTCATCGCCGTTGTGATGATGATTCAGCTCCGGTCGGCGCGGGCGGGCCTGTGCTCTATGATTCCGAACGTGTTGCCGGTTCTTCTCGGGTTTGGCCTCATGGGCTTTCTCGGCATCCCGCTGAGCGCTTCCACGGTCATGATTGCTTCCGTGGGAATTGGAATCGCGGTGGATGATACCATCCATGTTCTGATGCGCTATCGCCGTGAACTGGGGCCCGGCCGCTCGCCGGCCAGTTCGTTGCACCGCATGCTGCTGGGAACCGGCCGCGCGATGGTATTTTCTTCGTTGGCGCTGGCCGCGGGCTTCACCGTGCTGGCTTTTTCCCGCTTCCGCCCGAACCGGGAATTCGGTCTGCTGATTGCCTTTATCATGGTGGTGGCGCTCCTGTCTGATTTGTTTGTGACGCCGTGGTTGATCCGTTCATTTCGTCTGTTCCAAAAGGAGAGGCTATGACACCCGCAGGAAAATGGATTTGCATGGGGGTGCTTCTGGGGCTTTGCCAGGCCATGTCGGCTGCACCGGTCTCTCTCCGTATTGGCATTCCATGGTCCCCCGGGTCAAAGGGAATGCTGGAACTGAAAGCTGCGGCACGCCGACTGGCTCGCGAAACTGATGATCGAGTGCGGGTGAAATTTGTCGAGCAGCACGACTTGGACGACGGACCGGTTTCCTGTGACGGGGCTTTGTTTACGGGTCCGGTACTGGCCGGGTACAGCCCGTCTTCGCGTCTCTTTTCTCTGCCGCTGCTGTTTCGCTCCACACGGGAGGTGGTGGCCATCCGCGCCCGGATGCAGGAAACGGTTGCCGAAGAACTCGAGGCTCGGGAACTGGTGGTGCTGGCTCAGCTGGACCTCGGGTTTGCCTATCTGCATTCGGTGCGTCCCATCGAATCCGTGGCCGCCCTGAAAACAGTCCGGCTGTGGGCGCCTCCGGCGTCCCCGGAGTCCATTCAGGAGGCGGAAGGCTATGGAGTGACCCTGAGGGTGATGGATGCGGGCCGTGTGCGTGATGCCCTGCGCCAGGGGGAACTGGATGCCGTACTGGTTCCGCCTCTAGGAGCGATTGTCCTCCAGTGGGGGCCGGAACTGAAGGTGGTGGCGGAACCTCCGTTCCTGTGTGTGGAGGCCGTGCTGGGGGTCCGGAAGGAATCTCTGTCTGGAATGACTCCCGCGGATCAAACTCTGCTGCGCCAGGAACTGACCGCTGCCCTCACGCAGCTGGCGGAGGAGTTGCACCAGAAGGAGCAGGAGGCTCTGGAGGTCTTGGAGAAGAACGGGCTGGCCCGCCGCCCGCTTTGGAAAACCGCCTCGCAGCAAGAGGAGTGGCGCCGGTGGGCGGATGAGGTGGCTGACCGGATGTCGGAGGAAGGATGGCTTCCCGCAGGGGTATTGGATCGTACCCGGAGTGCACTGACCGAGCTCCGTGCCGCCTCCGCGGGGAAAGAGGCATTGACGGGCAGGGAGCGAGATGACTAGGCTGAACGCAATGAACACGGCATCGGAATGGATGGAGACCCTTCTCCCTCAGATCGATCAGGCTCTGGAAACAGGCTTTTCGGCCCGCTCTCCGACAGAACTGCTGAATGCGGCACGCTATGTCACGCTGGGCGGCGGTCATCGCTGGCGCGGACTGATGGCCGTAGCCGCGGGCGGAATCTATTCAGCAGAGGCGGAGCGAATGGTGTTGCCGTTGGCCGCCGCACTGGAAATGATGCATTCGGCGTCTTTGGTTCTGGATGATCTACCCTCCATGGATGATGCAGCCACCCGCAGGGGGAAACCCTGTGTACACCTTGTCTTTCCCACCTGGGTTGTGGATATGCTGCCGGCTTTTCTGGTGAATCAGGCCTATCAGATGGTTGCAGAAAATTCTGTGGCGAAGGAAGCATGCCGAATCCGTACCCTGATTCTGCTCGGGGAAATGGGGGCCGGGCTGGCGCAGGGTCAGGAGCAGGATTTGGGGTTGCTGACCTCGACCGTGTCCGAAGAGCAATTGCTGAAAAGCTATTCCCTGAAGAGCGGCTCCCTCTTTGCAGGTGCCCTGGCGGGCGGCGGCCTTCTGTGCGGGGCCGGTCCTGCGGATGCGCGCACCCTGCACGAAGCCGGGCTGAAGCTGGGGCAGGCCTATCAGATTCTGGATGACATCATGGATGGAGCAGACGCACCCGGCGGATCGGAAGATGCCGGGCGTTGCTCGGCCTTGACTCTGATGGGGCAGGAGAGAGCCCATGCCCGGGCTCACGGCCTGTTAGCGGAGACGCTGCAGAATCTGGAGCGGTTTGGACCGGCTTCCTTCCCCCTGCGTATGCTGCTGGATCAGATTCTTCTTGCGGCGTCCGCCTGAGCCGTTGGCAGAAGCGAAGCCCGCAGATAAGGGCCCGCGAACAGGAAGGTCAGTGCGGCCCAAACCCCCTCTTCAAGCGGAATGCCCCCTGGGCAGAGTCCGCAGGTATTTTCCAGTTTCCACCAGACCTCGAATGCACACGGGAACAGCGGAAGGAAAACCAGCTTCAGGAATAAAACATAGGCCAGAGCAAAGCCTGCAGACAGGCCCAGCAGCGGAAGCCACCAGCGGCGAAGCGGATATAGCATGACCGGACAGACCAGCAGGAGGGCGAGGAACAGGGCATAGATGGAATTCAGTCCCAATGCAACGACTGCCACCATCACCATCAATACCGATGTGGGCCACAGCGCCAATCGTCCGGCGCCTTTCCAGCTCAACCGGGGGAGGGGTGGGGACCCGTGCCGGGCGCAGAAGCGCTCGAAAAGTCCGGAGGCTAGGCCCGCCAAGGCAAACGTCAGAATGATATCTTCCGGCCCTCCGAGCCGCAGCGAACCGAGTTGAAACTCAAAAACAAAGGTGGGATGCCAGTAGTCCCGCAGACTCCAGATTTCGTCGATGGGGCCGGCGGGTGCCAGCCATAGCCCGGCCATCCACATCGCTCGCCGCTGAGTCGGCCAGATCGCAAACAGAATTCCCCAGAGTGCGAGCCAGAACAGACTGCCAATCAGATAGGCATGGGTTTCCGGCATTACAAGAAGTCCTGCTTCGCCATCAGCTGTTGCCGGCGAGGCGGGTGCCCCATTTGCGCGCGCGCTCGAGTTCGCCCTTTTTGAGCGGCCCCGTCATGCCGGTGACCCGGAATCCTTTCGGTCTGGCCATGGCGGTATAGCCCGCTTTCTCCAGACGCTTCCGGATGGCTCGCGCAGAGCTTCCCGGCGACCACCAGATGCGGGTTTCGAATGCGGCGCACCGGCCCTGTCCGGGGGGCAGACTTTCCAACCAGTCGCGCATCGATGGCGCGCTCAGGTCCGGCTTTGTGGGAAAGCTGTCGGCCTTCTTGCGGATATTCTCGCGCACGGCATCGGTCGGAAGCTGAAATGCAAACAGGGGAGAACCGCCCACAAGCAGCTCCACGCCCGCCAACGCCTCCGGTGTGGCCTCGGCGGTGGACAGCGCCTGCGCTCCGTCCCCGATGCCTTCCGCAATCGCCCGCGCGATGGCCGCCGTATTTCCCCATAATGACTCATAAACTACGACTGCCTTCATACCCGTTCTCCGTTTGTTGATCCCCTTCAGTCTACGACCCGTTCTTCCGCTGAGCCAGAAGTTTCCATACTATGGAAACATTTCTTCCATACTGTGGAAAAATCGCGAAAATGGTTTCCATACCATGGCGGGGCCGCCAAAAGGCAGATCTCGACAATGAGCTGGCTGTTGGGCTGCGGGCTTCTGCGAGCGAATACGAAACAGTCCCG
>CAZGMQ010000047.1:0-25467 GCA_964526745.1 uncultured Verrucomicrobiota bacterium | reverse complement strand
AAAGCCAGTTCATTGTCGCCACCTGCCTTTTGTCGCTGGCGTCATACCATGGAAAAATGTCTCTTGCAGGCTTCGGGTAGGAGGCTAGGGATCCAGTGTGGCCTGGATGCGGTAATGTTCCATGCGGCCGCCGGTCACTGAATTCGTCCAGGTGTTTAGGCCGGCCACGCGGGGACTGGAAGCGATGGTAGTCCATGAGTTATTATCAAACAGATTCGTGGTGCTTTCGATGACATAGGGGGTAACAGGGCCGTTGGTGCCGCCCCACCAGGTGACTTGTGTCGGCTGGCCATTGCCTCGCTGGATGCTGCGGATGACGAAGATATCATCCGGTTCGGTTGGGTCGAGTCCCGAGAGATACTGGAACCAGTTGGGCGCTCCGCTGGCCGCGGGTTGCGGGTCGAGATCATCCCAGGTTTCGCCAGCGCCGGGTGCGAGACCAAATTGTTCGTACCAGGTGACCGGAACGCCCATAGCGGTGCGGCCCGGAGTCCAGGTCACGGCATCCACCCAGCCGGTGTCTTCTCCGCTGCTGGCACTCCCGTCCTTCATGTAGCGCCAGCGCACCGTATGGGCTCCAGAGGTGAGGGCAATGGCCTGGGGCTGCCAATCGCTTACGCCTGAGATCCGGTTGCTTCGTACGCCATCCACCCAAAGCTCCAGATAATCCCAGCTGCTTTCGGAACTGACCTTCCACTGGAAGGTGAGATTACCGGGTCCATTCACAGCGGTCTCCATCCAGGATTCTTCGCTGTCGGTGATCAGTCCGCTGGCTGCGGCATCGATGCCATCCTGCGTGGTATTGGTTTGATAGAGCCAGGCGGCATCCCCGCCAAATGTCCAATCCAGATCGCAGGCTTCGACGGCATCGCAGAATTCAATGCCGACAGAAAGGAAGATGGATTGAGGCAGTGCCGTTCCGGAAGTCAGGTTCGAGAAGATGACAGGAGCGGTATAGACGCCTAGG
Source organism: uncultured Verrucomicrobiota bacterium (assembly GCA_964526745.1). GTDB lineage: Bacteria > Verrucomicrobiota > Kiritimatiellia > CAIQIC01 > Lenti-01 > Lenti-01. The sequence goes on along the minus strand of CAZGMQ010000047.1, from coordinate 24,500 downwards.
ACGAGCGCATCGGTCTCTGCATTCAGGGAGGCAACGACTTGTGTGCTGCTGTTTGGAGGCAGGATTCCATTGGTTGCGTCGAGCGTCAGCCAGGCGGTCGTGGGCAGGGCCGTCCAGGTCTGGGTGACCGGGCTTTGGTTGGTGAGGGTGTAGATGGTGCAATCTGGATCAAACGGGCCGCCCACAGGTCCGGCAGAGTTCCCGCCTACAGTCGTGATTCCCAATGGCTCCTGCAGCATGAGATAGAACCATCGCGATTGGGAGAGCTGGGCGGTTTCGTTGGAGAAGATGAATGGCGTGTAGGAATAGCCGACCGGCAAAGTATCCGCCTGCGCTGTGAAGGTGACCATGATATTGGTTCCGGTCCCGGCCTCAAGTGTGCCGCCAAGGATATCTGTCTCGACCCAGTCGGCCGAGTTGCTCAACGACCAGGTCACAGCGGCCGACCCGCTGTTGGAGACGGAAAAAGCATTGGTGGTGGCAGGGTAGGGGCCGCCGACAAACCCATAATGGAGGGAATAGGAGGGCGGTGTGACGACAAGGCTGTCCTGAATACTGAGCGTTACCAGTCGATCGAAGGTGTCGCCCGTGGTTGAATTGGAGAAGGTTATGCTTCCTGCATGGGTGCCGGAGGCCAGATCATTGGCCAGCTCGTTCAGACTCACCTCGACTGTTGCGCTTTCGCTGGCGGCCAGTTCCCCTGAAACCGAGGTGGCTGTCAGCCAGGGCACATTAGTAGAGACGGTCCACTGGAGGCTGTCGGGGCCTGTGTTGGTCAGGACATAGAGTTGCGTTTCGGGGGTGAAGGGGCCGCCGGGGACGCCGATGGCATCCCAGGTGCTAGAGGGCGTGACGGTGAGAGAGTCGAACGTGATCTGGTCGACCCAGCCTGCATTGGAACCTTCGGGGCTGGAAGAGGAAGTCGCATAGGTCCAACGGAGCGTATGGATTCCGGAGGCCACCTCGTAGGATTGGCGGACCCAGGGGATCTCACCGGAAATCTGTGTCTGCCAGTTGCCGTTGTCTGTTAGGGCGAGGGTGTGAACGTTGGTGAGAGATGAAACCTGCCACTGGAAGCCGATCCGGACAGGACCCGTGATAACGGTTTCCATCCAACTGGTCTGGCTGGACCCAATCGGCCCGCTTTGAGCGGCATCCACCCCGTCGGAGGTATTGGTGCTTTGATAAAACCAATCCGCCTCGCCGCCCGTGGTCCATGTCAGCCCGCAAGCATCGACGGCATTGCAGAGGCTCCCGATAACGGACAGGGAAACCGGTCGCTCCTGTACAAGCCCTGTGGTCTGGTTGGAGAAGGTGACCGTGTCCTGATAGGCCCCGATCGGCAGGACATCCGCATTGGCATTGAGGCTGACTGTGACATCAACCGTGCCCCCGGCATTCAGCGTCCAACTGGATGGGGTGACGGTGACCCAGTTATTTGTTGCTGTAGCCGTCAGCGTGTGGGCTGCCGTGTTCTTATTGCTGATCGTATAGACTTGAGCCGTGGGGAGGAACGGTCCGCCGGTATCTCCGTTCGCGATGAATCCGTTGGTCGGGCTGATATCAAAGAATTCGCGGATGATCAGGCTGACCTCCCGGATTTCTTCCAGGCCCGTTGTTTCGTTATAGAAGCTGACGCTGGCCTCATATGTGCCGGGCATAAGCAGTTCAGCATTGGCATTTAGCTCCACATCCACTTCCAGTGGGATGAATGGCGACAGTGTGAAGATATCATCGCTCAGCGTGAGCCAATTCATATTTGCCAGTGCGGTCCAATCCGTATCAAACGCATTGGTTTCGGTCAGCGTATAGGTGGCAACCTCCGGATCAAAGGGGCCTCCCATTTCGCCGATAGAGTCCATGCTCGTTACCGGGAGCACGGAGCTGAAGTCGGCCATCTGGATGTCCACGAAGACCGGCAGATGGTCAGAGGCATTGGAGCTGGTCCCGGTCGACAGGGGGGAACCTACTTTGGGAAGGCCAGCTCCGAGGTCCATGTCGGAGTAGTAGACTTCACTCTGGGGTGCGCCCAAGGGACTATTCATAAGGGTTGTGCTTAAAAACATATAATCGAGCTGACGACCCGACTCTGGCCGGGTGGTAGGAGTCGTCGTTCCTTCCCAATAGGCGGGCATGTGATGCAGGTCGACACCGGCATCTTCATACCGGTCACTGGGGAAGGTGGCATAGGCGACAGGAAAGGTGATGTCCGACCCCAGAACAAAGGAAGCGGGTGCGCCCGAGGGTTGATTGGTATAATATGGGTGAATCTGGTTATCGCGGACGTCATCATTCATATCCCCCATGACCATATATTCCAGGTGAGTCGGATTTGTGGTGAGATACCCCTCGATATCCTCGCAGGTGCGATGGGCTTCAATGGCCCGGCGGAACTTATCAATATTATTTCCGCCCGACTTGTGGTGCAGATTCCAAAGAATGAGTGGATTCTGGGCCTCTGGAATATCAATGACCGCACGGAATGGAAAGCGGGCCATCTCAGAAGCCCCCGTCGGAGACGTGATGTTATAGGAGCTTAGAATAGGATAGTGACTGAAATATCCATTGAATAGATAGCCAGACCGCGCCCCGTTATCCCCGCCGATCACGGAATAATCATAACCCAGTTCCGTGGCCAGATTGGACCAAGTGCCGAAGGCCGCTGAGCGCAGCTCCTGGAATCCGACGACATCGGCATCGATGCGTTCGAGCTGTGCTTTGATGGCATTGTATTTATCATCTCCGGCCACGTAGCTTGTGCCCTCAATGTTGAAGGTTGCCACACGGACTTCGCGGGCTTCTGTCACCCAAGGAAGCAGCGCAAGCAGTGCCGCTGCCAGGAGGGAGGCTCGCAGCCTCGATGCGGTCAGCGGCCGCATGAGAAGGTTTCCATCGTGTGGAAAACCCGCATGGCGCGAGCAAATGTATGGGGGGGCACGGAGCGGCTATCCCTTGACGGCGCCTTCGGTGAGACCCTTGACGAAGAGCTTCATAGAGAAGGTGAAGAGGATGATCACCGGGATGGAGGCGATGGCGTATCCGGCCATCAGGGGCCCCCAGAGCTTGATGTATTCGCCCGCCATACGGATCAGCTGGACGGTCACGGGCAGGCGGGCCTGCTCGCGCATCACAATCAACGGCATCACAAATTCATTCCACTGGCCCAGGAACTGCATGACGGCGACGGTCCCCATGATGGGACCGGACAGCGGCATAACCACGAGCTTGAGCTGCTGGAAGTGGTTCGCGCCGTCGATTTCGGCGGCCTCGAACAGGTCCTGCGGTATATCCGAAATGAAATTTCGGAAGACAAAGATGGCAAAGGCTTGTCCGCCGGAGGCTCCGACGAGGATCAGGGCCGTCAGCGTGTTCAACAGGCTCATATCGCGCAACAGAATGAACAGCGGGACGAGGTTGGCGATCATGGGCATCATCATGAGGAGGAGAAGAGCGTTCCACAGGAAGGAGGACCCCGGCACCTTCAGGCGCGCAAAGAAGTAGGCTCCGGCCAGCCCAAACAGGACGATGAAGATCGTGGCGGTGGTGGACAGGAAGATGGAGTTGGCGACGGCTGGGGAGATCATAGTCCAGGCCGTGGCCCAGTTGTCCCAGTGGATGGGCTGGGTCAGCGTGGTGGGAGCCAGATAGAACTGATTGTTGTCCTTGAGCGACACAATGATCATCAGGTACAGGGGCAGGAACGCGAAGATCAGGATGAACCAGATGAAGAGATGCTTGTTGAAGCGCAGCGCCCAGTTCCCGGCCGTGGCCGCTGCCTTGTAGGCCGGCTGCTGCTGGCGGGCAAGCGAGCGGGCCACATAGCGGTCGCCCTTGCTGGCATCCCCCATGGGGCGCTTTAGGCAGCGGGCCAAATAGGCCTTGTCAATGCGGTGGGTCACTTGACCCCACGGCACAGCCAGAATGATGAAGATGGCCCCCGATATCATCATGTTGATGGAGGTGAAGGCCATGCCATAGCCCACCAGAATGGCGCCGGCGGTTCCGATGGCCACCTTGAACAGGGAGGTCGACAGCATCATGATCAGGGCAAAACCGAAGAGCAGGAACTGGGTATCCAGCCCGAAGAAAATGGTCCCGCCCATGAGTGCTGCGGCGAGGGCCACTAGGCCGTTGCGAAGGGCCGGACCTTTTTTACTGAGCAGGGTGGGGATGGACAGCAGCAGCGCCAGTTTGATCAGCAGGACAACGACGAAGCTGGCAAAGATGCCCAGAGTGGCCGGGACGGCGGCATTGGCGCCGAGGTGCGCGTGGAAAAACAGGAAGCCTTCGATGAAGGTATAGAGGGAGAGCAGGCCGAACCAGGTCGACCGGCCGGGCTTGCTGTCGCCCTCAGGGGTGGCCTGCAGCAGCATGTTGCAGATCTTCTGCAGGAGCAGCACGACGACCGTCAGCACAATACCCACAGCGCAGGCGTAGCCCATCTGCTGGTCCATGAAGGCCTTCCGCAGCATGAATAGGGCCGGGACTGTGGCTTTGCCGCCCGGGCCACCCATGATGCCCGCCAGGGCCAGGATCATGCCGGCATCCTTGATGGTCTCGATGATGGCGAACACCATCAGCAGATAGATTGAGCCCATCAGCAGGGGCAGTTCGATCTTGGTGAAGCGGCTCCACCAGTTGGCCCCGTCAATATCGGCAGCCTCATAGATGTCCTTGGAGATGTTCTGCAGCTTGGCCAGATGCATCAGCACCGCGAAGGAACCGACCCAGGGGAAGCCCCAGATGACGCAGGCGATGACGATGATCTTCGGATCACCTAGCCAAGCGGGCGCCGTGCCGGCCTGGAAGGCGGTCAGCCAGCTCATGGAGTCAAAGAAGGAGTAGGCGAGGGAGCCTTCCGTCAGAACGGCTAGCTTGGCGGTGACAAACGTGCCGGCATGCTGCAGGACCGTCATCAGCCCCGTCCAATCCAGGAACTGGTTCAGATAACCCGAGGTGGCCTCGAAGAAGAAGGATCGCCAGATCAGCACGGTGATCAGTCCCGGGATGACCATGGGAATGACAAACAGGGTGCGATAGAAAAACTGCATCTTGTCGGACGTGCAGCGGTGGATGCAGACCGCGACCAGCAGGGCCGGGATCATCTTGATAACGTTCCAGAAGCCCAGAATGAAGGCCAGCTTGAACGAATCCCAGAACTCGATGTTCTTCAGCAGGTGCGTGTAGTTCGCCACCCCGACGAACTCGGAGATGTCCGAGCCATTCCAGCGGAACAGGGAATGGAAGATCCCGGAACTGGCCGGATAGTACTGGAACAGGCCGATCAGAATCAGCGTGGGAATGATGAAGAAATAGATTTCCCAGTGATGCTTGAGCTGGTTCGGATGGACATCTTTTGGCTGCATGATCAGTTCACAGGGTTCGGGGTTGTGGCGGAGTCCGCTTTCATCTCATCGCGGAGGCGGGCGCGAATGCGTTCCAGCACTTCGGGTGAATATTCGTAGGGGCCGATACCGCCGTTGGGCAGTTCATCGCGGGTGATCAGATCGACCTGGCGGGCGTGGTTGAGTTCGCCCCAGATCTGGCGCGAGGAGGTGATGGCGCGGTAGCGGACCCAGGCTGAGACCGCATCGGCTTCCGCCGCGGCCTTCTCCTCCGGCAGGGTCGCCGAGGTGGCGGCGTTGTCGGCCAGGATGGCCCGCCCGCGGATGCCGGCGAGATACTGCTCATTGCGCTGCATGCCGCGGCGCCAGTCCTTCTGCTGCTCCAGGAAATCGTCGAGACCGTATTTGAGGTAGTACTCCGTGAACTCGGTTCCGAAATCCTCCAGCGAGATCTGGTTCACCTGGTACAGCGAGTACTTCTGCATCCAGGTGACCGCCGTGTTGCCGCCGAGGTTGAAGTTGGCGTTGGCATACACACCCTCCAGATGCGGCTCGAAATTGGCCAGCAGCTCGTCGACCTCCGTGTTCATGATGGCCGGAATCCAGCCGATGATGCGGTTGAATTTTTCGTTGCCCTTCTGCGAGGCCAGGAACAGGAGAAAATCCAGAGCGACGTCGGGGTGCTTGGAGCTGCGCGTGATGCCGAACTGGAAGCCGGCCGCCGGCGATTCATAGATGCGCCCTTCGACGACGTCGCCGTATACCGGATCATTCTTCGCCGGGATGGGGAAGTCCATGATGCCCACCTCGAACTGACCCTCGGCCTGCTGCTGGAGGGAGCGGGCGTCCCAGGTGCCGGTGGTCATGAAGACCGCGCGCTGCTGGGCAAACAGAAAAACCGCTTCATCGCGACCCAGCCCCGTGTAACCCACCTGGAAATAGTCCGTCACTTCGCGGAGCATTTTCAGCCAGCAGGCATAAGGAGGATAGGTGAAATCCAGCATGCCCGTCTTGAACGCCACGAACGATTCGTCATTTCCAACGAATCCGTCCCGGTTGAAGTCGGCGCGGCGGAACGCGCCATAGGAGAGCGGCGCGAACATCATCGCGTCCCAGTGGGCGAAGTGGTAGGCCGAGCCCGCGATGGGAATGTAGGCCTGATCACTGACCGGGTTGGTCGTGTCCTGGATTTGCTGGCAGACCGCCAGAAACTTACGGTAGTCCAGCGGCGCCACGTCGCTGCCGGTGATCTTCTTGAGCAGGTCCTTGTTGTAGAAAATGCGCACGCCGAACTGGGACAGCGGCACGGACATGTACTCCTGCATTTCCGTCACATAGGCCGTCTTCATGCCATCCTTGAACGTCCGGCGCAGCGGCGTCTCTGCCATCTCCGTTCCGGCGTTGTGCGGGTTGGGCATGTTCACATAACGCGTCAGTGTCAGGAAATAGCGGTTGAAATACGATAGCCAGATATTCGGCGGCAGCATGCCGTTGACCTGCAGAATATCCGGGGCGGTGCCGCCCATCAGCTGGGTGCTGACCCACTGGCCATAGGTCGCCTCGGGGATGGCGTCCTGCACGATACGGACATTCGGGTGCGTCTCGGCGTATTGCCGCGCCATTTCATTGATGCCTTCCCGGACGCTCGCTTCGAGCTGCCAATGACCCAGGCGAAGGACAATCTCGTCCGCACCGGGTTCCTGAGAGCGGAAGGTTGCGATGGCGATCACCGACCACAGGAAGACGGCAAATACGACCAGTAGAGCGAAATAGAGGTGGACAAATTTTAAACAACGGCGGCAGGTCGATCCGATACTGGAGAGGGGGGAACTCATAATGCTTTCGCCTCCTCTTCGGCGCGGATTTTCGCCTCCAGCGCGTCCATGCGCTTCAGCGCCTGCTTGCAGCCATAGACACGGATGTCATTGGGATAGGTCTCGATCAGCAGCTCATAGTAGGTCCGGGCCGAGTCGAAATCGCCCACTTCAAATTCAGCGATGGTCGCCAGATTCCAGTAAGCCCAGGCGAACTCCAGGTAGGGGTCTGACGGATCGACCTCTGTTTTGTCGAAGGAGTTCTGTTCAGCCTTGAAGCGGTCAATCTGATTGCCCAGCGTTGTGTAGGCCACCGCCAGCAGCGACCACGCCGGGCCTACAAACTCGATGTCCTGATCCGCGATGAACTGTTTGAGTCTCTTCGCCGTGGCCGCCGAGCTTTTTGGGTCCAACTTGGCCAGTTCGATGCTCTGCAGATATAGGAAGGCTTCCTTGGCCGCCAGATGGTCGGGGAACTTTTCGATTAAATGCTGATAGCCCGCGGTGACCGCCTCGTAGTCCGGTTCCACGCCCACGGGCACAAGATGCTTCTGCCGGACCAGCGCCAGCTCTGTCCAGGGGGCCATCGGCCCGTCGGGGGAAGTGGCGAGAATGCCCTCATAGAGTTCGGTTGCGAGTTCCCGGTCCTCGCTCGGCCGCCGCAGATCCCAGGTCGTCGCCAGTCCGTAGGTCGCCATGGCCCATTCATCGGAGCCCGCCTCTGCCCTTGCTACAGCCGCCTCGAAGGCCAGCATGGCATTCTGGAACTCATTCAGCCGATAAGATTTCCAGCCCTCGCTGATCAGCTCTGCCGAATCCCCGGTTTGTTCCACGCGCCGACCGCAGCCTGCTACGCTGAGCACCAGGCCGATAGCCAGAAGCATCCATGCGATTTTCTGTATCCTATAGTCCATAAATCAAAATCTTTCTCTCCGCGCATCCAAATCCATGCGTATACAGGCTTGAAACTATGTCAGGTTGTGGAGCGTTTCGCCAGCAAAAATTTGGCTTGTTCCCGTAAACTGAACAAGGGAGTCAGAAATCAGAATCCAGCTGCCTAAATTAGCCAAAATCGCCAAAAAAATTGAAAATGTCCCCGAAATAGCAAAAAAGGTCAAAAATAGATTCCCGTGACCCATTTCTCCCCAAAAGGGTTGGAATCGGTCTTCTTGGGCCCGGATTTAGCCCAAAAAATCAAAGAGAGTTGTTTTGGCCCCAAATGAGTTTTGCGGCGGCAGGAGTCGAAAATGAGCCTCAAAAGTGGGTTTCTCGCAAATTTTCCGGGAAATTGGCACCCATTCAGCTGATTTCGTTTTCGCTAAAAAATGACTCAAAATGGCCAATAATGGTCAAAGATGGCCTTTTGGAGTCCTCAAAGCGCTGTTTTTGGCCATTTTAGTGATTTTCGGCCCTAAAACTTCATTTTTGGGCTCAAGTCGCAACAAAACCGACTGAGCCTGGATGCGGCGCCTCGGACGCCGCTGAAATCGCTACGTGGACAGCTTTATGCTAATGGATACAGAAAGACGGAAGAGTACAGAGAGAGAGGCAAATGCATGAGTGCTGCTGAGATGAGGCCGTTAAACCCGGGTATGAATGATGATGTGTATGCTTCGGCGGATTTGGCCGAACGCTTGCCAAAGGCCGTATTTCCGCCGGGGGAAAAGTCCCCGCGTCATGTGCTCCTTGCGGTACGGGACGAATTGATGCTCGACGGAAATTCGAGGCAGAATCTGGCCACATTTTGTCAGACCTGTTCGGGACCGGAACTTCATGAGCTCATGAATGCTTGCATCGACAAGAACATTGTCGACAAAGACGAGTACCCGCAGAGTGCCGAGTTGGAAGCCCGCTGCGTGCGCATGCTCGCGGATTTGTGGAACGGTCCGGAGGGAGAAGAGGCCGTTGGAACCTCCACAACCGGTTCGAGCGAGGCGGCGATGCTGGGGGGCATGGCCATGAAGCGGCGGTGGGAGGCGCGGAGAAAAGCGGCGGGGAAGCCGATCGATCGACCGAATCTGGTTACGGGTCCCGTTCAGGTCTGCTGGCACAAGTTTGCGCGGTATTGGGATGTCGAGCTGCGTGAGATCCCGATGGCGCACGACCGGTTTCTGATGACCCCCGAAGAAGTGATTCAACGGTGCGATGAGAATACGATCGGCGTGGTGGCCACGCTGGGCGTGACGTTTACTGGACAGTATGAACCGGTGGCCGAGGTTGCGGCGGCATTGGACCAGCATGCGTCGGAGGGCGGAGATGATATTCCGATTCACGTGGATGCGGCCAGCGGTGGATTTCTGGCGCCGTTCTGCGCGCCGAATCGGGTGTGGGACTTCAGGTTGACTCGCGTCAAATCGATCAATGCCTCGGGACATAAATTCGGCCTGTCGCCGCTGGGGGTGGGCTGGGTTCTCTGGCGCCAGGTGCAGGACCTTCCGGAGGAACTGGTGTTCCATGTGAATTATCTGGGCGGAAATATGCGGGATATCGCCCTGAATTTTTCACGTCCGGGCGGACAGGTGGTCTGCCAATACTACAACTTCCTTCGGTTGGGGCGGGACGGCTACCGGAAAGTTCATTCGGCGTGTTATGCAACGGCCCGGTATCTGGCAGAAGAGATTTCGAAGATGGGTCCCTTTGAAATCATCTATGGGGGGGATGAAAACGAAGGGATTCCCGCGTTGTGCTGGAAAATCAAGGAGGGACAGAATCTCGGGTTCAACTTGTTTGATTTTGCCGCACAATTACGGGGCCGGGGCTGGCAGGTTCCCGCCTATACGCTACCCACGAACTGCTTAGACCTGGCCGTCCAGCGGATTCTGGTCCGTCATGGGGTGAGTCGGGATTTGGGCAGTCTCCTGATCGATAATATGAAACAGGCCCTTGCGTACTTTGACAAGCATCCGGTTGGAACTCCGTTGCAGAGCGAAGAGGCAACCAGCTTCCATCACTGATAACGCTCAAAATAGGCCAAAAAAAACAGCCAAATTCTTCCATTTTGTCTCTAATATCTCAGTTTTTGTCATTTTCCGCTCCTAAATGATATTTTCCACCTCTGAAAACGGAGATTGTCATTTCCCACAATATCCTGCAGTCTAAAAGCCATGAGCAGGGGACATGACATTTGCAAAGTCTGGGGCTGCATGCTGGGGCTTCTGCTGTGCCCGCTCATCGCGTTTGCCGGCGACTACATCTGGACGACTAATTCCCCGGACACGAATACCATAACTATCACGGGGTATACGGGTGCGGGCGGAGATGTAGACATTCCCTCGACGATCGAAGGTAAAACGGTCATCCGGATTGGAACCAGCGCGTTTGAGAGCCAAGCCGGGATCACAGGACTTGTTATTCCCAATAGCGTAGAGGTGTTGAATCCGGGAGCATTCTACAACTGCAACAGCATGACGAATTGTGCGATGGGGACCGGTGTGACGAACATCGAGATGGATGCGTTTGGGTCGTGTACCAACCTGGACAGCCTAATCCTAGGCACAAGCGTCCAAACCATCGGGGATGGCGCTTTCTTTCGCTGTTCTCACGCTACGAATGGTGTGATTCCTGACAGTGTTGTGACGATCGGAGACCGGGCGTTTGCCGATTGTGACAGTCTGGCCAGCGTGCTGATCGGGAACGGCGTGACGAATATTGGTGGGGACGCGTTTACGGGATGCACGAACCTGTTGAACCTGGTCCTCGGAACCGACGTAGCCGTGATCGGAGAGGGGGCTTTCTTTATGTGCAGCCGTCTGGTTGATGTGACGATTCCGGATAGCGTTGTGTCGATCGGATTCTCGGCGTTCTATGGATGTAACAGTCTGGTTCACGTGGCAATGGGAGACGGGGTGAGGACCATTGAAGATAATGCATTCAGCGATTGCATAAACTTGTTGAACGCAGCGATCGGCGATGGAGTGCTCTCGATCGGGGATGGGGTATTTAGGGGATGCACCGGCATGACTAACGCAGTGATTCCGGACAGCGTGGTCATGATCGGGGGGGATCTGTTTGGCTATTGTGATAACCTGAAGAGCCTTGTGATTGGAGACGGGGTGACCGACTTTTCTGGCATTGATTTTTCAACTTTCTATCAGCTGTCAAATGTAGTGATCGGTGATGGGATTACGGAGATTAGAGATGATGCATTCGCATTGTGCGACAATCTGGCCAACGTGGTGATTGGCAACGGGATGACGAATATCGAGCGGGACGCATTCACGTTTTGTTACAGTCTGTCGAATATAGTCTTCGGAATGAGCATCGCGATGATCGGTGACAGTGCGTTCGGAAGGTGCACCAATCTCAGCGCTGTGTATTTCTACGGCAATGCGCCGACCGCTGGGGACGACATCTATCACGATGCCCTTCAGGTCACCAACTATTACATCGACGGAACAACGGGGTGGACGAACACGTTTGGGGAGCGGCCAACCGCCCAGTGGTCGCCCTGGGCGCCTGCGGATGAATTTCTCTGGGTGACCAACGACACCGGCGACACGCTTACCATCACTGGCTATACTGGGCCGGGCGGAGCGGTTGAAATTCCGGGAGGCATCGGAGGCCGTTTGGTGACGGCCATCGGCTATGAGGCATTTACCGATAACCATACGATTTCCCAGGTCAGCATTCCGGACAGTGTGCTGGACATTGGCGATCGTGCGTTCCATCACTGCGGTGGTTTGGAGAGTGTGGCAATGGGGTCGGGAGTGACGAATATTAGCCCGCTTGCTTTTGTCGAGTGCACGAACCTGTTGAATGCAGCGATCAGCGAAGCGGTGATTTCGATTGGGTTTTCAGCGTTTGAGTGGTGCCGGGCGATGACCAACGCGGTGATTCCAGACAGCGTGACATCGATCGGATCGGGAGCGTTTGACAGCTGCACCAACCTGGTGAGTCTTGTCATTGGAGATGGGATGACTGATTTCGGAGGCATCGACATTGGGGAACTCACCGGTCTGAGAAGTGTAGTCATTGGCGATGGAATTCGGGAAATCGGTGTCAGCAAGTTCCGCGGATGCAATTTTCTGACTAGCGTGGTCATCGGCAATGGCGTGACGAACATTGAGTATGAGGCGTTTTCGGAGTGTCCGAACCTGTCGAGTGTGGTCATCGGGGCGAACGTCGTTGAGATAGGGGACTATGCCTTTGGGTTGTCTTGCCTTACAGAGGTGACCATTCCGAACAGCGTTCGGAATATCGGCATGAGTGCGTTTGAGGGGTGCGACGGGCTTGTGAGCGTGGCGATGGGGTCGGGGGCGACCAATATCGGAGCGTACGCTTTCTATTATTGCACGAACCTGCTGAACGCACCGATCGGAACGAGGGTGGTGTCGATCGGGGACTACGCATTTGCAGGGTGCACAGGCATGACGAACGCGGTGATCCCCGACAGCGTTGTTGCCATAGGGAATCAGCTGTTCGACCGGTGCGATGCGTTGGCGAACCTCGTGATCGGAAACGGGGTGTCCGATTTGGGTAGCTTCGATTTCAGATCCTTCAACAGCCTGGCGTGTGTGGTGATCGGCAACGAGGTGACGGAGATCGACGATCAGGCATTTTACTCCTGCCATAGTCTGGAGAGCGTGGTGATCGGTAACGGAGTGACCCATATCGGTGATATGGCGTTTATGGGGTGTGAGCAGTTGACCCAGGTTGTGATCGGCACGAATGTGCTCACTATTGGCCCTATGGCCTTTGAGTCGTGCCACAGTCTTGCTGATCTGACGATTCCCGACAGTGTTCGAACGATAGGGGATTCCTCATTCTCTGGCGCTGGAATGGAGCATGTGGCGATGGGTACCGGGGTGACCAACATCGAGTCGCATGCGTTTCACGAGTGCACGAATCTGCTGAACGCAGCAATTGGTGAAGAGGTGGTTTCGATCGGACAGTATGCGTTTTCGGGGTGCACTGGCATGACGAATGCGGTGATTCCGGACAGTGTGGTTTCGATTGGGCAGGGTGTATTTCAGGGATGCGGCAATCTGGCAAATCTAGTGATCGGGGATGGGATAACCGATTTGAGCAATATTTGGTTCAATGATTTGGCTGGGCTGACCCGCGTGGTGATCGGGGATGGGGTGGAAGAGATTGTGGTGGATTCGTTCTCGCGTTGTTACAGCCTGGAGAGCGTGGTGATCGGTAACGGAGTGACCCATATCGGTGATATGGCGTTTATGGGGTGTGAGCAGTTGGCCCAGGTTGTGATCGGCACGAATGTTCTCGCCATTGGCCCCATGGCCTTTGAGTCGTGCCACAGTCTTGCGGAGGTGACGATTCCGGACAGCGTGGAACGGATTGGAGACGGTGCATTCAGTTCCTGTGGCATGCTTGAACTTTTGACGATAGGCACAGGTGTGACCAACATCGGAAGCGGGACATTCCATTCCTGTGGAGCGTTGACCGGCGTCTATTGTATGGGTGATGCTCCAACTGTTTCTGGGGATTCATTTGGATCCGGGAGCTTGGGAACGGTCTATCGCCTTCCTGGAGCCACGGGCTGGAGCAGTACCCTGGCCGGGTGGCCGGTGGCCCTCTGGCTTCCGGAGGCGCAGACGGAGGGGATGGGGGTGCAGAGCAACGCCTTCAAATTCAACATCGGTTGGGCCTCGGGCCAGACCGCGGTGGTGGAGGCGGCGACCAGCCTGATCGAGCCGGACTGGGAGCCGGTGGGAACGAACCTTATCATGGGTGGCACAACCGCATTCAGCGATCCCGCGTGGACCAATCTCACCGGGCGATTCTATCGCACGGTTCCAGCGCCATAGGCGCGGGATTTAGGCTTTGGGCCAGAGCCAGGCGGCGCCGCGGACGCCGCTGGAGTCGCCGTGGCGGCTTTTGACGACTGGAGTGTTGACTTCGCCGCCGAACACATATTGCGCGAGTTGCGGGGGTACGAGTTCGTAGAGCTCATCCACGTTGCTCATGCCGCCGCCAAGTACAATGACATCGGGATCCAGCAGATTGATGACATGGGCCAGGGCGCGGGCGAGGCGGTTGGCGTAACGCTCGAGCGCAGCGCGGGCCTCCGCTTCATCCTGACGGGAGCGGGCGACGATATCTTCCCCTGTGAGGCGGGTGCCGGTGGCTCGGGCAAAGTCTTCAGAAAAACCGATTCCAGAGACCCAGGTTTCGATGCAGCCGGATTTTCCGCACCAGCAGGCCGGGCCGGGGAATTCGTCGGGCGTCATCCAGGGTAGCGGATTATGGCCCCATTCGCCGGCGACGAGATTGGTCCCGGCCCAAGGGCGGCCTTCGAGGGCGATGCCGGCGCCGCAGCCGGTCCCGAGGATGACAGCGAAGACAACTTTGTGGCCCTTGCCGGCACCATCGACAGCTTCGGATAGGGCGAGGCAGTTGGCGTCGTTTTGACATCGCACCTCGCGGGCGAGTGCGAGGGATAAATCCTGATCTAGCGGATGCCCATTCAGGACCGTCGAGTTGGCATTTTTGACGAGGCCGGTTTGGGCGGAAATCGTGCCGGGGATGCCGACGCCTACGGTGCCCGTGACGCTCAGTTCAGCTTCGGTTTCAGTGATGAGGTTGGCGATGGCAGCCACGATGGCATCGTAGTCATCGGAGGGCGTATTGATACGTTTCCGGTAGGTTTCGAGGCCGTCGTCATCCAGCGCGATGATTTCTGTCTTCGTGCCGCCGAGATCGATGCCCAGTCTCATCGGAGCGTCCTCGTCAGGGATTGGGCCGGAGAGTGTCGATGGCGTCGAACAGTTTCTGTTCGATGGCGGGCCAGGCGTATTCGCGGGAGACGAAGTCGCGTCCGCGTTCGCCAAGGGCATTGCGGGCATCGGGGTTGTCCAGCAGATAGAGGAGCTGGGCTTCGAAATCGGGATAGTGCCGGAACCAGAGGCCGGCCTGGGCGGCGCGGCACTGGCTGACAAGAACACGGCTCTGTGCGTGGACGAGTCCGGGGGTGCCGGCGAGGAAGGCTTCAAGCAGGACAATGCCGAAACTTTCATTGACGGAGGGATGCAGGAAGGCCAAGGCGCCTGCCATGGCTTCGTGCTTTTCGGTCTCGCTGACAAACCCGGCATCAAGAATGTGCGGCCAGAGGGCGGCGGGGGCATCAATGGTGCCCGAACCGGTGAAAACGACTTTCACATCGCGCCCGGTGCGCTCGCGGAAGGCCTGCATGTAGTCGCAGATGAGCGGGGTGCCCTTGAGTGGCTCCCGCCGGCCGCAGTAGAGCACGTAGGGGGCCGTGAGGTTGTGGTTGCGGGCAAAGGCGGTGGGATCGACATCAAAGGCATCGAGCCCCATCCCAACGATACGTGATTTGGCGTCGGGATAGTCAAACAGCTCGCCGGCCAGTTCGCGTTCGGCCTGAGCATTGAAGAGGCATCCGGCGGTCTCGGAGAAGAGTCGCTTCATGCAGGAAAGCTTGGCGAAGGGTTCGTCGTGCAGGCAGGGGACGAGCAGGGAGCGTTCGGGATGTGCCAGCGCGGTGAAGTAGGTCAGGCCGAACAGATAGGGGCCGAGCAGGATGGCGCGGTAGTCTTTGGCATGTTGATCCAGATGCTGCAAGAGGGCCGTCGAGTTGACGCCGTTCTTCAGCCAGAGGAGTTCATCGCTTTCGGGGACTTCGCGTCCGCGGTCGATGGATTGCTGGATGCGCAGGAAGGTTCCGGCATCGCGCTCATCGACGGGGAAGAAATGGATATTCAGACCGTCCATCTGCTTCATGCCCGCGGGGAGGGAGTTCTCCCAGGTGAAGTGGCTTTGGGCGCAGGTGGTGAGAAAATCGACTTCGCAGCCGCGCGTGGCGGCGTGGATCGCGAGGTTCTTCAGCAGGGTTTCGGCGCCGCCCACCGCGCCCTCGCCGGCGAGGCGGGGGCAGACAAAGGCGATGCGGTCAGTCCTGGCCATGGGGTGTCTTCTGCTCCAGTTCGGCGATGCGCTTCTCGAGAGCGGCAACCCGGGTGCCGGTCTGCTCTTCCATGCCTTCGAGGGCGGTGATGATCAGGCCGTTGATCTGGTTCTGCTGCGACCAGAGGCGGTAGGTATAAAACTTGAGGAGCTTCCAGATCGTGCGCTTGAAAACGATGAGCAGGGGGCCAATGATGCGGCGGCGTTCGCGGATCTCGAAGTCGGAGATGTCGACGAAGACGGCATCGCGCAGGCAGGTGAGATAGAAGGTGATGAAGTCGTCGGAGCCGCGGAGATGAACGAGGTTGGTTTTCTCGGCGCGGGCGACACGGGCGTCGGCATAGACGCCGTCTTTCATTTTGCGGTCAGCGGTGGCCTGGAGGTCGGCGACGAGAGTATCGACGTCGAGGCCGGGGGCGCCAATGGTCAGGATGGGGGTTTCGCTCATGGGGGAGAGTGTAGAATGCAGGGGGGAGGGAAGCAATTAAGAATTAAGGATTAAGAATCAAGATCTGAGGCTGACCTCTTTAGGATGGGAACGAAGAAATATGAGTACCCATGAGGGTTGGGAACCTGATAGGCTGACAGGGAGATGATGATGGATTGCAAACAGGCTGAATGGAGAAACCAATGCTGATTGATTTGAGTGTGCAGGTCAGTGCGGAGAGTCGGAAGCAGGCTGCAGGTGCAGAACCGATGGCGGCCTTTGGACATCTGGGCACGCATTTTGATGTGATGAACAAGGAGTTTCCGACGGACTGGTTTGAGCGTCCGGGGCTGGCGCTGGATGTCTCCAGCATCCGGGATCGGGACATTGCGCCCGAGGATGTGGATTTGAAGGCCATTGGTGCGGGGATGTTCATCGCGTTCTATTCTGGCTTTATCGATGAGGTGCCCTATGGCACAACGGACTATTTCACGGCCCATCCTCAGTTATCCCCTGAGCTGATCGAGGCGTTGCTCGACCGGAAGGTCTCCATCATCGGTATCGATTTTGCCGGGGTGCGGAGAGGCGCCGAGCATACCCCGACCGATCAGGCCTGCGCAGATCGCGGGATGTTTGTTGTGGAGAACCTGTGCAACCTGAAGACCCTGTTGGCTGGGAGGCCGCGGCGAACATTCACAGCACATACCTATCCGGTTCATTTTACCGGCATGAGCGGACTGCCCTGCCGGGTGGCGGCAGAGATTTAGTCAATCCGGTTCGGTTCGGTTTATGTGTTCTTACGGATGAAGCGGATGAGCTGCCGGGCGATGGATTCATGGCCTTTATCCAACGGGAGGACATGGCCGCCGGCATGATGTTCGGAGAGGCGGGCGGGACTGGCATTCGTGGCTTCAAAAAAGAAGGCGGTGGAGGCGGTGCTATCGACGACCTGGTCGCTGGGGGAGACGATCATCATCAGGGGGCCGTGCCATTCGGCGGCGCGCGGCTGGACGGCATCAATGGTGTCGAAGAGGGCTGTGTAGACGTCGCGGTGGATGAACTTGTCGGTCTGGTAGGTCGCCCGGGCTTCAGGGTCATGCAGATCAGGAGGGAGGCGCGATTCGACGATCTCGGTAAAGAGCAGGCTGTCCCCGAGCAGTTCGAACCACTGGCGGGAGCTGAGAAGGGGACTTCGCTCATCGGAGGGTCGGATGAGGGGGGCGAGGAGGGCGAGGCCGGCAATCTGATTTTCGGATCGCAAGGCGGCATCGAAGGCGAGTGTGGCTCCCATGGAGTGGCCCACCAGCCAGAGCGGTCGGTCGGGGGTGGTGATGCGCAGCGCCGCAATCTCGCTGTCCACATTCTTGCGCCAGCGGGTCAGGCTGGTGCCTTCCATCTTCTCTGGTTCCACACCGGATCCGTCCAGATGCATCGCGCGGACGGCAAAGCCGGCTTTGGCCAGGGGCGGGGCGAGTTTGGCAAAGACGGAGGGCCCATCGGCGAATCCGTGAATCAGCAGGACAGCGGGGGAGCCGTCCGGATTGAGGGTGAACGGTTCGGTCGAGGCGTGGGGGACATCCGGGTCATCGGCCCGCATGCGGATGTTCAGGGCATAGATGGCGTCGCCGATCAGCCAGATCGCCGGCAGAAGGAGTAGCCCGGCCCAGATCCATTTCCGGCGCGAGGAGGGGGACATCGAGTGAGCAGGGCCTAGTCGCCCGCAAAGCGGAGCACATCGCCGGCACTCTTGAGCAGCTCGCTGAACCGCGGGCTTTCACTGCGGCGTTCCATCTCTTTTTCGATCGCATAATAGACGAACAGGGAATCGTCGGTGGCGCGGTGCGCATGCATGCCTTCCGTCGAGATCTCATAGAGATCGATCAGGTCGGCGACCCGGTGATGCTTCATGTCGGGATACCAGTTGCGGAAAAGGGCCAGACTGTCGAGCACCGCATTCTTGGGTTGGGGCATGTTGTGGCGCGCCGCTTCGGCGGCGACAAAACGGACATCGAAGGGGGCATTGTGGGCGATCAAGACGGATCCATCAATGAACTCAAGGAACTCCGGATAGATTTCCTCGAAGGTGGGCATGTCCTTGATCATTTCCGGGGTGATGTGATGTACCTGCTGGACATACCAGGGGATGTAGCGCTTGGGATTGATGAGCCAGGTCTTTTCACCGAGCTTTTTGCCGCCGCGAACCTTGACAGCGCCGATTTCAACGAGACGGTCTTTGGCGGGGCTGAACCCGGTGGTTTCCGTGTCGAAGATCACAAAGGTGATGTTGTCCATCTTCGTGTTGGCTCTGGGCATGCGGAAGGATGGCGGAACCACGGGGGTGGAATCGGCAGCGACTGCAGAAAAGATGACGAGAAAGGAACATATCCAAACGATATGTCGGGGTAAATTGCGATTCATCAACGGCCTCCTTGCGGTTCCGTTATTTATTCGCTGCAAAATTCCGCCGTTCCTCGGAGCAACTGGCAGTCAAACCCTTCCGGGCAGAGTTTGTCCACTTGCGAGTACTGTACCGCAGGCGGGGAAAAGGTCAACGGGAAAAGTGTCGGTTGCCAACCGGAGGCGGGCGGGAATTTTATTTGGGATCGGAGCTGGATCCGCGCCAATGGAGCTTCTGGGAGAGCAGTTTGAACCAGGAGTAGCCAGGGAGGTAGGCAAAGTGGACGGTCTGTTTCGCCTTCTGAATCTCCAGGCGGTCGCCGTCTTCGAGCCACCCCTGAGGCCGTCCATCGACAGACAGTAGCAGTTTTTTGCGTTTGTCAGCGACGCGCAGGGTGATGCGGCGGCTGTCGGGCACGACCACCGGGCGGTTGCTGAGGGTGTGCGGGCAGATGGGCTCAATGACCAGGGCCGGCGTGTCCCGGTGCAGGATGGGGCCGCCGGCCGAGAGCGCATGACCCGTACTGCCGATGGGGGTGGCGACAATCAGACCGTCGCAGACAAAGGAGGCGATCTGCTGGCGGTCGACATCGACTTCGATCATCGTGGCGCGGGGGGAGGTGCCCCAGCCCATGACAATGTCGTTGAGGGCGCGGGCCTTTGCAATCTGCTTGCGGCGGGGGCCGCGAAGGAGCCGGGCTTCAAGAAGCGGATATTCGGCGACTTGGTAGGTGCCGGAGCAGAGCGCGTGCAGGGCGTCCACGGCATGGGTTTCGGGTACGCTGGTGAGAAATCCAAGATTGCCGAGATTGATTCCGAGGATGGGGGCATCGGCGCCATTGAGAGTGCGTACGGCCTGCAGCACGGTGCCGTCGCCACCGAGAGAGAGCAGGAGATTGACTGACTTCCCGAACCGGGCCGGGGTCACGAGCTTGGCGCCGGGCACAAGGCGGGCGGTGGGCTTGTCACAAACCACCAGGGTGACCTTCCGTTCGCTGGCGGCTTCGGCCAGGGCGGCCAGGGTGCTTTCTGCAGCGGGTTTGGACAGGTTGGCAAAGAGTCCGATGTTCATGACGGTTTTCTCCAGTAGCTCAGGAACTCCACATTACCAGCTGGGCCCTGGATTGGCGACTGGCAAAAATCGAGCCATTTCCAGCCGAGCGTCTCCATCCCGAAGTCTCGGATATGACGGACGATGGATTGGCGGAGCGCCGGATCGCGGACCACGCCGCCTTTACCGACTTGGTCCCGCCCGGCTTCAAACTGGGGTTTGATGAGGGCGATGGTCTCCCCGCCCGGGCAGAGCAGCCGGTCGATGGCGGGTAGAATCAGGCGAAGGGAGATGAAGGAGACATCGGTGACCGCCAGGGAGGGGGTTGCAGGCACGTCTTCCGCGTGGAGATAGCGGGCATTGCATTTATCCATGACATGAACCCGCGGATCGGCGGTCAGTTTGGAGTGCAGCTGCGCCTTGCCCACATCGATGGCATAGACGGTGGCGGCCCCGTGCTGCAGGAGGCAATCGGTGAAGCCGCCGGTGGAAGCCCCGATATCCACGCAGCACTTGCCTTCGGCGCTCAGATCCGGGAAGTGCTCGAAGGCGGCTTCGAGCTTGAGCCCGCCGCGGCCGACAAAGCGTTCGGGTTGCTTGACGCGGATGTCGCAGTCGAGCAGGAATTCGTGGCCGGCTTTGGTAGCCGGCCGGTCATCCACCAGAACTTCGCCGGCCAGGATGACCCGTTTGGCTTTTTCGCGGCTCTCGGAGAGGCCGCGTTCGACGAGCAGTAGATCCAGACGTTGACGTTTCATTGTCGGTTCGGCTTTTTGGCCTGGATGCCGCGCCACATGGAGGAGCCGATGATGAACAAGGCAATGAACCCCATGACGGTCCAGATAATGAGGTCATATTTCTTCTTTTGGTGGGGCGGGGCTCCCCGCATGTCTCCGTCGATCAAGGGATCGATGCCCACTCCGGAATGAACGGAGGTGGAGATCAGTTCCTGAAACGGCTCCGGAATGGGCGGCTTGCCGGCATTGACCCACGCGGTGTACCACAGCGAGGAAAGGTCGGTGACCGAGGCACTAATCTGCTCGACCACCATGTCGCCGGTGAGATCCCAGAGTTTGCGGTAATAGCGCTCGGTATCCACGTGTCCCCCGGCGGAACGCTTCGCGATGACGTCGGCTTTCAGCAGGTCGGGAACCAGAGAGGCCGAATGGTCGGCCCAGCCCATCACAGAGAGAAAGGGATCTTCCAGATAGACCGCCTGTCCGGCTCGAATCTGATGGCTGCGGAAGAAGGCTTTGATCATATCGGATTCCCAGCGCGTGTGGAGGCCATGCTGCCAGGTTTCCTGTCCGTTGAAATTCTTGGTGCAGTGGAGAGGCATGTGCAGGTCGGCCGAGTAGTGTGCGAGCGCGGCACCGCAGCGGGCGGCCCACATCCAGTCGTTGGTCCGCATGGCTCCGGTCATTTGCTCCAGCATATCGGTGATGGTCCAAGGGGCGGTGCCGAGGTCATCTCGCCGGAGTCCCGCGGTGGCCAGGGCTTCGGATTCGACAGGGCTGAGGGTGCGGAGATCAAAGCCGTCCGCCAGGCGGTCAGGTTCGAAATAGTGGCGGCCGCCTTCGGCCTTGTCGGCTCCCTTCCAGAGGTCGGGAAAGATGCTGGGATACGCCATGGGGCGGGAAAAGGCGCGGAAGGCGCTCATCTCGTTCGGGACATTCCTTCCGGCGGCTTTCGCGATTTGTACATGCTGTTGTCCGGACCAAGCCCAGACGGAGGAGGGAAGCAGGACCAGCAACGCGCACGGGAGTGCGAGAGCACGCAGGGGGAGAGATCGCATCAGGAACTTCATGTGGGTTTGTCCGCGGAGGAGGGATTCGGGGTATAGGCCATGGCCACTTCGGGGCAGGTCAGCGGGGAGTCGTATTTAGCGCAGTTCATGCACCCCTTGTACAGTTTGTAGAGAATCTTCTCCTTCGGGATGGGCCGGAACCCCAGTTTTGTGAAAAAGGGCGGGGTGAACGTCAGCACGATGATCTGTTCCGGTTTGAATTCCGCAACGCGCTCCAGCGCGGCTTCAACCAGCCGGCGGCCGAGTCCGGTTTTCTGCTGGTCCGCGCGAATCGAGACCGACTGGATTTCGATGGACGGGCTCTTGGCCGGGTCCAGCTCCGGCAGCACGGACCAGGATGCGGTGCCGACAACCTCGCCCTCGCGTTCGGCCACCAGAAAGCGATCGATGTTGAGCATGATATTGCTCAGGGGGCGGGGCACCAGTTCATTGGGGTGCTCTTTGATTTGTTTAAAGATGGCCTGTCCGTCCCGGAAGCAGGCTTTGCGGATGTTGGCGGGGGGAGTGTTCATAATGGTGGGATTTCCGTGCTGAATGAATTCGAAAAGTTACCACGCGACGAAGCGCTTGGCAACAGGGCCTACGTAAGTTGAGCGCCCATGCGCTGGGCTTTGGTGAGGGAACGCTGGACATCGGCGATGGCGCCTTCTTCGTGGACGCCGGGAACCAGCACACTGCCCAGACGGGTCCATTTCATATGCTCGGCTATGAGTCGATAGGTGCTCTTGAGCCCGGTGAAGGCCGCAGGTGTGCTGTCGGCTGCCGTAGCCAGCAGAATGGAGGTTTTGCCTTTCAGATTCTTTCTGTGCGAGGGGGAGAGGCAGTAGAGGCGATCCAGCAGGGTTTTGAGCGGAGCGGACCACGTGAAGAAATGAAGGGGCGTCGCCCAGACCAGCACGTCGGCCTTGCGCACGAGGGGATACACGGAGTCCATGTCGTCGCGAATGACGCAGGGAACCGTGGCGGGGGTCCAGCATTGGTCGCAGCCGTCGCATGGGCGGATGCGCAGGGCCGGGACGCGGATAGCCTGCACGGTGTGGCCGGCTGAGCTGGCGCCATCGGCAAAGGCAAAGGCGAGGCGTGTTGAATTGCCATCTTCCCGCGCGCTTCCGAGCAAAATGAGGATATTCTTTTTTTTCTTGGGCATGAGGCCGGATTCCTTTTCGTCCGTATCCTACACCGCAGGAATGCCGGCACAAAGCGGAAAGAATGGGCACAGGCATTCGTTTTGCTTGAATTGTCCGCTGGATTGTGGACAATCCGCAAGCGATGAAGAAGCCACACCTATCCAAGTCTGAACCGGTTCCGAACGGGGCCGAATCCTTTCGCCAGTCCCTTGCTGCGTCTTCGACGGGGCAGTGGCTTTCCATTCTGTTCGGTCTGCTGTTTCTGTTCCAGTGCATGCTTCTCCCGTTGGTCGGGAAAGCGGCGATGGGCGGGTCCGGATCGCCGGGCGCCGGTCCGGAGTCCACGGTTCGGACCAACGAATTATTTTTTGTGGTGATGCTGTTGGTGACGCTGGTCGTGGGGGCGGCTGCGTTCTATTCCAAATGGCTGCGCCGGAAAGCGGATGGGAGCCCGTTCCCGAAAGTCACCGCGGGTCTGCTGGGCTTGGCGGTCATGATGCTGCTGGCGTTTGTAGGCGGCTTGTTCAAAATTTAAGTGCAGAAACGGGGAACGCCGACATGCCATTCAGGATTTTTAATCTCGCGGAAGCCGCAGAATATCTGCACTTGGGGGAGGAGACGGTGGAGGAACTGGCCCGTAGCGGAGCCCTTCCCTGCGAAAAGCAAGGGGGGCGTCTGGTCTTCCGGCATAACGCGATTGACGAATGGGCCTCGCGCCGGGTGCTCGAATTCAACAAGGAAAATCTGTCGGATTTTCATCAGCGCAGCACCGCGAAGTATCACGATCTGTCGCGTGAGGCGGCCATCATTCCCGCCTTGATCCAACCGGAATGGATCGAGTCGAACCTGACCTGCCGCAGCAAATCCTCCGTGATCCGTGAAATGGTGGACCTGGCCGATCGAACCGGGATGCTGTGCTATCGGGAAGAGCTGCTGGAAAGTCTTATGGAGCGTGAAAAGCTGTGTTCCACCGCGCTGTCGGGCGGGCTGGCCCTGTTGCATCCACGCAACCACGAACCCTATATGTTTGAGGATTCCTTTGTGGTGGTGGGCAAAACCATCGCGCAAGTGCCCTTTGGCTCTCCGGACCGCTCCACCACAGATATTTTCTTCCTGATCTGCAGTCAAGATGATCGCATTCACCTTCATGTGCTGGCCCGCCTGTGCATGATGTGTCACAACACCAGTCTCCTTTTGGAGATGCATGAAACAGACGATTCGAATGAACTGCACGGTCTTCTCGTTGCCAGTGAGGCAGCGGTCATTCAGCAGATGAAAAAAGCGTAAGCGCTTTTTTTGCAGACAACGTTTCAGCCATAACTTCCACCCGA
This sequence comes from uncultured Verrucomicrobiota bacterium, assembly GCA_964526745.1. Classification (GTDB taxonomy): domain Bacteria; phylum Verrucomicrobiota; class Kiritimatiellia; order CAIQIC01; family Lenti-01; genus Lenti-01. The sequence goes on along the minus strand of CAZGMQ010000047.1, from coordinate 318 downwards.
TAGGGGTACGTGGATTTGTGCGTGCCCGACCGCATATTGACTCCGACCTGGATTGCCTATACGGGTGGGCAGGAGATTCAGGGGTTCGGCGATCTCGATGAAATTGCAACGGGGGATGCGGACCGCGATTCCATTTTGAAGCTCGAGTATCTCAACCGTTCGAATCCCTCCCTGGTACCGGCGGCACCTGCGCGGTCGGTTTCGGACCCTGTTTTCCACACCATGGAAACATTTTTTCCATACTGTGGAAAAATCGCGAAAAGTTTTTCCATACCATGACGCCACCGACAAAAGTATTTTGTGTTGCAACCGATTATC
>CAZGMQ010000046.1:0-25763 GCA_964526745.1 uncultured Verrucomicrobiota bacterium | reverse complement strand
CATAATGCACAATGGGAGCGTATACGAATTAATCCGCCAACAAAATGGAACCATCCGGGGGGGGCTGGCGAAGAGGGTATGGGAGTTTCTTGTAGGCCGGACCTATGCGTCCGGCGGGATTCGCGTCCTCCACACAGGGCGGGCCTACAATTCAGACGCGGGGGGGGGGGGGAGAAGCTGGCGATAGGCCTCGCCGAGGGGCTGGAGATCAAGGAGTTAATGGGGTCCGGGCAGGCGTTAGCCTTCAGGCGGCTTTTTAGAAGCCTTCGTACTTTCTACATATTCATACTCTGGATACAATTCTTTGAAGCAATCCGGGCAGATCCCGTGGCTGAAATCGACGTCGGAATGTTCGGTGATAAATATTTCGATTTGGCTCCAGTATCCCTGATCATCCCGAATTTTTTTGCAACTGGCACAGATGGGCAGCAGTCCGCTCAACGCGTTGACTTCAGACAATGCCTTTTCTAGTTTTTGGGTTTTATCAACCAGAACGGTTTCGGCTTGTTGCCGTACCGTAATCTCTTCCCTGAGCTGGACGTTTTTTTGTTTGAGCTCAAGGGTTTGCTTTTCCACGCGGCGGTCCAACTCCCGGTTGGCTTTTTCCAATCGCAACCGCTTGCGTCTTTGGAGAATCAAATACACACTCAGGACCAATAGAATCCCCAGGGATGTATAGAAATATATGAATAATAGCTGTCTATGGATCTCGAAGAAACCCGGGGGTTCATTGATCAGAACGCTGTCCGGGGGCAGGTGACTCTTCTGGATGCCAAACCGGACCAGTTCTTCGTCATCGAACATATATTGATTGGGGCTTTGAGTGATGATGGGGATGTCCCGCACCCTTTCGCCATCCAGGATTCGCTGCGCCAGCCGTGCCGCTTGTTCCCCCTGGAGAAACCCCGACGTAATCATCCCACCGACAATCCCTTTTCCAAAGAAAAAATCCCAGGACCCATAGATGGGGACAGTGGCCGCACGATGAATCCGTCGGATGACATCGGCATAGGAAATGAAATGGTTATTGCGATCCCGGTTAAAGGCGAGAATGTAAATTAAATCCTCCGGGCCCAGTTGTGAAATTTTGGACTCAATTTCATCCAGCAAAAAATCCTGAAAATATTCGACCTCGATTTGGTCAGCGAATTTGGGAATCACGGCGTTGAGCTCTTCCTTGATCGCCATCCCCGTGGAGGTTTGATCAACGATGGCCAACACGCGATTTCGTTCGGGATGCAGCTTGACCATCAGATCGAGAGTCGCTTCATAATCCACATATTCACTGACACCGGTGAAATTCGATTTCCCTTTCAGCAAGTCCAGATGGAAGTTGTTGACCCCGCAAAACACAACCGGGGTGCCGGGAAACAGCTCGTCTCCATACTCGGCCATGAAGCGTAAGGCATCATTATCGGAGGTAATGATGACGTCAAAAGCGATGTTGGCCAGCTGTGTCTTTTGCCGTTCGAACTGACAGAGTCTGACATAGTATTCCTCGCCCGGATTTCGTTTGGTATCTAAATATTCATTGTATATTTCAATATCATTGTCTTCGTCTGGCTCTAAAACAGACTGAATGCCCGCAGAGATCCCGTCGGTCCATTCCAAGCCTTTGTGATAGGAATGCAGGACCAACACATTGCGGGTCTTGACGGGCTGTACGGCTGCACTCAAGGGGAGGGCGAAGAAGACACATAGAAGCGTGATGACCGGCCATTTGAAGATCATGGATCGATTCCATTCAGTCGTACGATTGCTATGCATCAGTTTAAAACTCCAATGAGTGAATCGGTCGATTCTTTTCGAGCATATCCCATCATGCGTCAGGTTCGGCATGGACGAAGAATAATCGGTGCAACGGGGGGAAGCAATCACTATACGCCGGTTTCGGGGCCGTGCGACATCTGGAACCGATGGTTCACCTTTTCCTCCTGCTCTGTTTATGACGCAGGCGGTTTAAGCAGTTGGCGATAGGCGTTGCCTAGGCGCTGCTTATATTGGGCGTAGTTGTAGGTGGATTCGACCAATTGGTGTCCGCTGGTACCGAGCCGCTTGCGCAGGTCGGCATCTGCGGCGAGGCGGACGATACCATTGGCAAAGGCATCGGGCATCGGCTGCTCAAGGCAGGCGTTGGATTCATCGAGGATGAGGCGGTTGGCCGGGTTGTCACAGGCGACGATGGCGCCACCGGCTTTAAGATAGTCCAGGAGCTTCAGCGGGGTGTTGCCGCCGGCAATGCGAGGGGAGAGCAGGATATCGGCCGCGGCGAGCGTATGGGGCAGGGTATCCGGTGCGATATGGCCAAGGAATAGCACGCGGTCGGCGCAGCCTTCGGCGGCCAGTTCGGCTTTGCGCGACGCAATCTGCTCGGGGCTGCCGCCAATGATGGCGATTTGCAGTTTCGGATTTTGCTTCAGAGCAGGCGGGAGGCTGGCAAACAGAAGGTCGATGCCCTGATAGACGGCAAAGGAGCCGACATAGAGCGCAAGCACGCCGTCATCGGGGATGTTCAACTCCTTGCGCACTTCGGCGGCTTTGTCGGCATCGGGTTCGACAAGCGAGGACGGGATATCAAAAATATGATGAATGGGTTTTCCGGGAGCGATCCGCTTGGCCTGCTCGACGAGCGCAGGCCCGGTTCCAATGACGGCGTCGGCGCGTCGAATCGAAAATCTCTCCACGCGCTTGTAGGCGGCCATGATGGTGTTCCGAATAAAGCCTTTGTTGTAGGAGGCCGGATCGGAATGTTTTTCAAATATCATTTTGGTGCGGTGGCGCCGGGCGAGAACGGCGGCGATGGGGCCGGCATCTTCAATGCCGTGGATAACGGCGTAGTCGTTCTTCCTGGCCAGCGCGCTGGCTTTGAAGTAGAGGGCGATGTCGAGAATGGCCTTGGGCAGGGAGGGACCAATGGCGAGATTCTTCACTCGCAGGATATTGGGGGCGCGGTAGAGGGTGACACCGGGTGTCTGCCGGTCTTCGCCTACGGGCATCACGAGCAGGTCCACGTCATAGCCGAGTTCAGCAAGGGCTTGGACATTGAAGCCGACGCGCAGGGGGGAGCCTCGCCATTGGAAGTAGGGCTGGGGGGAGATCAGCAGGATGCGGGGCCGTTCTTCGCTCATGCGCCCTTCGCCTTTGCGTTCTGACGGAGCCGACTGGCCACAGATGTGGGGGAGCTGCGCTGTCCACCAAACTGGATTGGCAGTGAGCCAGAAATGAGTGCCGCTTTGAGAGGGGCGACCAGCCGTGCAGGATCTTCCAGCCACGGAATTTCAACCGTGCAGTAGTAGGAGCCGGCCAGCTCTTCTTCTCCGGCGAAGGGTAGCGGGTCGGACCCGGCCAGCACGGCCCGGCCCTGTTTGCGCGCGGCCGCATAGGCGGGCGAGGGCGGGCAGCCGACGGGCCGCAGGGACGTATCCACCAGAATCAGTTCTTCGGGTTTGAATTTCTTCACCAGCGACCGAACGAGTTTCCCGCGTTTGAACAGCCACTTGCCGGGCGCCCAGTCGAGTGCCGGCAATCCTGTGCCTTTGAGAATAGTGCGGATGATGGTATCCGCCGGTTGGTCGTCTTCGATCGGGTCATCGCTGAACATCGAACAGACTTCGATTCGTTCGGAGGACACAATCTGTCGGCCGGCCAGGATCCAGATATCCCTATGATCGGGAAGGTGACGGATCTTGACACCGCCGGCGGGGTCCCATGCGACGATTCGCCAGACATCACCCGGCAGTCGGATTTCATCCTGGGCCAGCGCCAGAAAGAAAGAGCAGTCGAAGCGTTCGGCCAGACAGAGGACTCGCAGATCGGTGGGGCTGGTGCGCGGCATCTGATCGAGGGCGGCCAGCAACAGGCGGGGCACATCGTAAAAGGGATAGATGTGGGCGTGGGCGTCCAGATGGATGCGGATGGTTTTCATGGGGTCTCTTCGGGTGGCGGCGGAGTCAGGGCCTCAAGCGTAATCGGCGAAAGCATGAAGATCACATCCCGTCCGCGTATTTTGGCGGGGCGGGTCCCGCCGTCGGTTTCTTTAGCGCCGACAACCAGCGTGAAGGCCAGGCCGCTTTGTCCGCGGCGCTGGACCGTCAGCGTCAGGGCCGGGTTCCGCCATTCGGAATCCGGAAAGGCTTCCGCGGCATCTCTGGACAGGATGCTGTCGGCGCGCAAGGGGGTCAGCGTATTCAGCAGATCTGTGAGCCAGGGGACCGATGGCGTCCACTCGCCGGTTTCCGCATTCCGGTCCAACTGGACTGTTTGCGCGGGCGTGGTGATCTGAATGGAGGCGATGTCTTCCGGCGGAATCAAAGCCAGATTGCGGGAGTGGTAGCGCAGTGGATCGAGAGAAAAATCGAGCAGGTCGGAGGGGAGGGCCATCGCGGCGGCCGAGTCGCCGTCAATCTGGATGCGGGCGGCCTCGTCGTTTTCACTGCAGCGGCCGAGATGAAGAACGACCGGGGCCCTCTTGGGATCCCGGGTCTCGATCTGGATGGTTCGGGTGAAGGGCGGCGGCGGGGAGGTGCTGGCGGAGGATTCAAAATCGGTGAGGCGCACCTTGGTCCAGCTCTGGAGGAGCGACTCGATGGCCCCGCTGTCGGCACGGGCGCGGAGGGGGGACTCCAGCTGCCACTGGTCTTCGTCATCGCGGCTGAATTCGAGGAGGGATTCGCCTTCTTCGATGCGGACCCGCTGGATGCTTTCGGGTTCCGTGCCGGGAATCCGGCGGTCGCGCAGAGAATCCGGCCGGACGAGGAGGGCTTCCCGGACGGCCGCGGGGACGGCATAGATGGAATTCTCGGCCTGCATCCGGGCATAGACGAGGGCCGGGGCGTTCGGCAGCGGGTCGCCGAAGGATAGCATCTGGGAGCCGTCGCCGGAGTCGGTGTTGAGGACCGCGGTGACCGCGCTCTGGCTGTTCAGGCCATAGGGAGCCAGATCGCTGACCCCGTCCTGAACGAACTGTGAAACCGAACAGGTCAGCAGACCTTCGATCAAGGCGGAGACCCCTGCGGTGTCGGCGCGGGCCGTGAAGGGCTGGAACATGCGCCAGTTGCCACCTCCATTCCGGGCGAGTTGGATGTATCCCGCCGGCGAACGGATATCGAGCCGCTCAATGGCGGCGGCATCCCCGCTCAGGAGAGAGCGGTCGCGCAGGGCATCGGCGCTGTTGGGAATCAGTTCCAGCAGGGAGAGCTGGAGGCGGGCCAGTCCGGCATGATCGGATTGGCGGACATAGACACCATCGCCCAGCGGGGTGCGGCGGCCGATGAGAATCTGGTTAGTGGCCGTGCCTTCGACGATGGAGATGCGGGTGCGGGGGTCATCCAGGCCATAGGGGGTATAGGCTTCCGGGTCGCGGCGCGGCGGGAGGATGATGTTGCCGCGGGGCAGTTCCTGCAGGGCTCCGAGCAGGCGTTCAATGGCCACGGGATCGGCACGGGAGGCGATGGGATGCACCAGATACCACTGGTCCCCTTTGAGCTGGCACTCGATGGAGACCCCGCTGGAGTCAATCATGAGGCGGTCCACCCGCTCCGGATTGAAGCGGAAGGCGCGCCGGGCCTGCTCGAGTCGTTCGCGGGCGGTGTCGCCGTCGCGGTCCCAGAAGACAATCAGCAGAGCCAGCAGGGCCGCAAAGACCGAGAGTGCAGCTGTCAGACGAAGATTCATCGTCAGTGTCTCCGTTTCCATGCGACCCAGGCCCCGATGAGGGCCATGAGGCCGGGCAGGCCAATGACCACGGACCAGAACAGGTGGCTGAGCTGGCGGCTGTCCATGACCAGGTGCATTTCATCGCCCATGGGGGGCGACAGCGCCAGCAGCTCCGAGCGGTCCAGCAGCCAGTTGACCGAGTTGAGAAAGAAATCGGCATTCGCACCCATGAGTCCGCCGTTGGAAACCAGCCCGGAATCGCCGATGATGACGAGGCGGGTGGGCAGGATCTGGACCCGGACGCCCGGGACGGGGCCCCGTTCAATTGCGACCGCAACCGGGACGGGGCCGGGGATGTCTACCTGCGGATTGAAGTGCGGAGAGGTACCGTCGAGATCGAATTCAGCCCAGCCCTCCTCGGAACAGACGGCCAGTTCCGAGACGGAGGGTTTGTCCCCGCCGCCGTTGGTGGGGCGTGCGCGAATCGAGCGAGGCAGATAGAACACGCTGGAAAGATTCTGCAGCGGTGCCGTGATGGGGTGCTCCGGATAGGTGGTAAGGAAGAGTTCCCGTCCGCTGAGCGTGCGGCTTTCGTCAGTGACGATGTCATCGCCAATCAACACGCCCCATTCGGCGAGCAGGGCGTCGAGTCCCGTTTCCGTGCGGGCATCCAAGAGCAGGAGGAGGCGGCCTTTCCTGTCCAGATAGTCGCGGATACGCGCGATTTCGAAGGGGGCGAATTCCCGGGTGGGGCCCGCAATGATCATCAGGGCGCAGCGGTTGGGGACGGTCTTCGTTTCTCCGAGGTTGAGGATTTCCACATCGAGGTTCTCATCCCGCAGGCGGGCGGCAATGCGGGAATAGCCGGCCTGCCGATCGAAGTCGCCCGGCGAGCGTTCTCCGTGACCCTGGATGAAGAAGACAGCGGGGCGGGTCGCCTGCGTAAGGGCATAAATGGCGCTGGTGAAGAGCTGCTCCCCGCGGAAGGCGCGGCGGGGCTTCTCGACATCGGCGGCCGGATAGCCGTATTCGATGAGATCGTTGGCGGAGACCGTCTGGTGGCGGCCGCCGATGGCGAAGACCACACATTCCGATTCCCCGAGCTGGAACTGGCGGGCCAGCTGTTCCGTCCGCGCCAGATCGCGGTCCGGATCCACGATCTCAACCGACACATGGGAGGCGTGGGCTGCATACTCGGGCAGCAGCGATGTGACATCGCGGTAGGCGTCGTGTGACGGTCGAAGGAGCGCCACGATGTGAATATCGTCTGTGATGGACTCCAGCAGGCGGGTGCTCTTGTCGGAGAGCTGCGCAAACAGGTCCCGGCTCCAGTGGAATCGCGCATAGTGGCGGATGGAGAGATAGTTCACCATGGCGAAGATCATCAGGCTCAGCAGCACGAGCGCCAGCAGGTTGCTGCGTTGTGCGAGCCGCCGGAGGCGGCAGGAGACGACGGAGAATGGAGAGCGGTTTTCCATGATGATGAATCAGCGCAGGCGGCGCGCCTCCAGAATGCGGATGGAAATGAAGAGGAGGAGGACGGTGACGCTGAGATACCAGACGATGGCCCGGGTGTCGATGGCCCCCGCAGCAAAATCCATCATGTGAAGCGGTGAGGAGAAGTAGCGCGAGATCTGGCGGATTTCTTCGGTGTGCGAGGTGAAGGGGAGCAGGCCGCTGGAGAGCAGGATCCCCAGCGCGGCCAGGCAGACCATCGCGGAGATGATCTGATGGCGCGTCAGAATCGAACAGAGCAGACCGACAGATAGGAAGGAGGCTCCGACGAGCGCTGTGCCCAGATAGCCGGCGGCGATCGGGCCCCAGTCCACGGGCGGCAGCTGGGCACCGCAGAGATTCAGGATGGAGGCATAGGTCAGCGTAGGGACCCACAGCAGCAGAAAGGCCGTGTAGGCGCCGGCAAACTTGGCCAGCACCACATGGGTTTCCGTTACCGGCGCCGTCAGTAGGGTTTCGAGCGTCCCCATGCGGCGCTCCTCGGCAAAAAGGCGCATCGTGAGTAGCGGCGTCACGATGAGCATATCCAGCCAGAACCAGGCCGATCCGAACAGCGTACTGCTCATATCCCCGTCGGTGCCGCCCTGGGCCAGGCGTGCGGTCAGCATCCAGAAGCTGAAGCCGGTGATTGCCAGGAAGAAGACCCCGACCACATAGGCGATGGAGGTGCGGAAATAGGAGGCCATCTCGCGGCGCCATAGATAGAGGAAGGCGCTCATTCGGCTTCTTTTTTCTTCTGGGGGTTCCGGACGCGCGCCGGGCGGGAGGTCAGGCGCAGATAGGCGGCTTCAAAGGTGTCGCTTTCATCGCGGAGGAGGTTTCCCGGGGAATCGATGGCGGCCACCCGGCCGGCATTCAGGATCATCACCCGGTCGCAGAGGCGTTCCGCCTCGCTCAGCACATGGGTCGAAAAGAGGACGGCACGGGTTTGCGCCCACTCGCGGAGCAGGTCTCGGATGATCTGGACCTGGGCCGTATCGAGTGTGGCTAGGGGTTCGTCCAGCAGCAGGACCTCCGGCTCATGGATCAGACAATCTGCCAGCCCCGTGCGCTGCCGGAATCCGCGCGACAGCGTGCCGATGATCTGCCGCGAGCAGTCCCCCAGTCCGCATTGTTCGACGACTTCCCTGCGGCGGGTGGCGAGGCGGTCCTTGCGGAGTCCTTTGATGTGTCCACGGAAATTCAAATATTCGTCTACGCGCATCTCGGGATACAGCGGCACATTTTCAGGCAGGTAGCCGATGCGGCGGCGGACCTCCAGCGAATGGGTGGTGACATCATATCCGGCCACCCGGACGCGCCCGGAGGAGGGGGCCAGATAGCCCGATAGAATGCGCAGAGAGGTCGTTTTACCGGAGCCGTTGGGGCCGAGAATGCCCATGATCTCTCCCCGGGGGACATCACAGGAGATTCCGCCCAGTGCTTCGCAACGGGGGAAGCGCCGGGTCAGGGTCTCTATTTGTACTAGCAGTTCCGCCTGAGGCATAGGTTTGATTCCGTGTGACACTCTACCTGCGGAGACAGACTGAATCAATCCTTATAAGGCCGGGTGCCGTTCCACATGCTTTGCGGCGGCCGGAAAGCCCGGACCGGGATCGGGGCAGGGTTTTTGCTGGAAAAGATTTTCCACGGCGTGGAAAACCGCTAGGGTGAACCGCATGTGGAAAGGACTCCAATTCGGGTGGTTCGGCGGCGGGCTGCTGCTGGCCTCGCTGGCGCTGGCACAGGCCCCTGAGGGTGTGCAGGCCTCCTGGACGCTGGAAGACGCCATTGAACAGGCGCTGACGCGCAACCGGGATCTCGTGAGAGGCGCCCTGGACCTGCAGTCCTATCGCCTAGCCGAAGAAGAGGCCCGGGAGTCCACTCGGGGGATTCTGATTGTGCCGGAAGGAACCGGCCAGGCCAGCTCGGACTATTCGGAAGCGCGGATGGGCCTGCGGGTGGAGAAAACAGCATCCTACGGCACCCGGGTGGGGGTCGTCGCCGCTGTTCGCCAGATCGAGGTGGACGGAATCCCGACGCAGCGTCGCGGCGAAGTGCGGGTGGAGGTCTCCCAGCCCCTGTTTCGGCAGTTCGGCCCGCTGATGCAGAATGAACCCATCGTGTCGGCCAACGAAAACTGGATGGCCGCCCGCCGCGCCTGGGAGCGGGAGAGGTCTTCGCTGGTCGTGCGGGTGGTGGAACTGTTCGAGGGGCTCATCAACCTGCGCCATCAGATCGACAGCGATGAAGCCTTTGCCGCCCGGATGGAAAAGATGTGGTTGCTCGCCGATGCCCGGGAGCAGCAGGGCAAGTCCACCCGAACGGAAGTAATGCGGATGGATCTTCAGCGAGGCAAGGCCGCCGCCCGACTCGAGGTGGAGCGGGCGCAGCTTGGCATCCTGTATCAGGAGTTCGCCAATCTGCTGGGGCTGCCGCTGGATACGGCCTTTCAGCTGGTGCCGCCGCCGTTACTGAATCTCGATGTAGAGGACTCGGATCGAGCGCTGAGCGTCGCCCTCAAGGAGCGGCCTGACTATGCGCAGGCTCTTCAGGATATCGCTACCGGGGAACGCCATTTGAAGCAGGCTCGCCGGAGCCTGTTGCCGGATCTTCGTCTGGTCGGCCGTCAAACCACCTATGGCGAAGGGGAGGAATGGAGCGATGCCGGTCGTTTCGATGAAGACGACTGGTTTGTCGGTCTGGCTGCCGACATGAATATGAATCTGCGGGGGGCCCACCTGGAAGTCGCCCGATCCGATGTGGATGTGGAGGCGCGGCGTCAGACCGCCGAGATTGTGCGCTATCGATTAGCTGTGGAGGTCAATTCGGCCTTGTCCGTTTATTATCGCACCCGTGCGGAACTGGAGCTGGCCACTCGGAATCGCGAGCTGGCCTCCAATCGCGCCGAACTGTCCCGGGCCCTGTTCGAAGCCGGTCGTGCCACGGCGGATTCCGTGTCGGATGCTGAGTCGGATACCGTCAAGGCCCAGTTGCAGGAACTGAAGGCCCGTCAGGATGCCTCGGTGTCAGCCTATCGCCTGTTGGATACGCTGGGCACATTGGTGCCCACCCCCCGGGAGCTGTTGTGGAATGAATAGAAAGATGAAACCAATGAGAATTCAACTGGGCATTTTGGCACTGATTGGATTGGGGATGTCCGGCTGCGGCCGGAGCGGAGCCGTGGCTCCCAACACAACGCCTGTGGTCCGGGACTCCATCCGGATGACGGTGCCATTTCAGGGAGAGCTGGCGGCCCGGCATGTGGAGATGATTGGATTGGGCATGCGCGGGGCTGCGGTCCTGACCGAGCTGGTGCCGGAAGGCACATCGGTCAAAGCGGGCGACCGGCTGGCGCGGTTTGACAGCTCCCAGATTGAACAGGACCTGGTCGGTCAAGAAAATGAGGTGGTGAGGGCTCGTCAGGAATTGATGAGTCTGGAAAAAGCAGAACTGCCGCTGGAACTGCTGGATCTGGAATCCACCCGGATGGAAGCGCAGGCGGAGCTGGATGCCGAAGCGCGCTTTCTGCAATCGGTACGGAAGCTGCAGGAGCGGGGGCTGATGTCGGAGCGGGAAGTGGCCCAGCAGGAGAAAAAAGTGGCTGGCTTGCAGGCCCGTCAGGAACAGGTGGGGACCCGTCTGGAGCTGACAAAAAAATATGTCCATGCCGGCCGGCTGGCCAAAGCACAGGCCGCATTGGAGGCGGCGGAAGGGCAGCGGGATTTCACTGCGCGTCAGTTGGAGCTGTGTGACGTGCGCGCACCCGTGGACGGAGTGGCGACGCTGGTCCCCCTGCCGGTTGGACGGCAATACCGGACGGCTCATGTCGGAGACACGCTTTATCGGAATCAGATTTTCCTGTGCCTGCCGGATCCCACCGAGCATATCGTGAAAGGATACATCCTGGAATCGGAGCTGCCCTGGGTGCAGCCCGGCAATGCGGTCGAGGCGGTTCCGGCGGCCTTCCCTCATTTGCGCCTGACCGGGCGGGTGGACAGCGTGGGGCGGATGGCGCAGACCCGTCCGGATGAGCCGGTCTGGCGAAAATATTTTCCGGTGGTGATCAGTCTGGAGCCGCTCCAGGAGTCCATGCCGGTCGGAATTTCGGTCCGGGCAGAAGTGGTAGCCGGTGAGTCCGACGATGCCCTGTTGCTGCCGCGGGAAGCCATTGAATGGCGGGACGGGGAAGCCTGGGTGACCCGAGCGTCTGGCGAGAGCGTTCCGGTACAGACCGGACTGGCCGATTTGACCCGCATCGAAATCACCGAGGGATTGAGTGAAGGAGACCGGGTGTGTCTGCCCTGAGGCTGAAGTCGAAATTTGCATCCGATTTGTGGACCGGCATCCGGACGGGTCCCGCTCGCGCAGGCCTGGCCTTTTTCAGTCTCATGCTGGGTCTGTTCGCGGTGACGATTCTGCTGGCGACCTTCGATGCCTTGAAACAGCAGGCGGATGAGCTGGTCCAGTCCTTTGGGGCCGGCAGTTTTGTATTGGTTTCCAGCGCCGTGACGCCGGAGGGTCCGCCATGGACCCGACATCAGGGACGGTATTTCCGCGAAAACCTTGGACATGAGGCCTGGGTATCCGGTGTGAAGGAACTCGAGCGGCCAGCGGGGGTTGCCTTTTCAGTTGGCACCACCGATGCGTTTCTGGCCCGTGCCCGGGGATGGCAGTTTGTCCAGGGACGCGCACTGGATCAACTGGATGTACGGCAGGGGGCTCGTCATGCCATGGCCCCGGCCTCGCTGTGCCGGCAGGAGCAATGGAAACTGGGAGAGATCATCTCACTGGGCCATGACCCGTTTCAACTGGTGGGTATTCTGCAGGACGGGTCCCAGTCTGCTCCGGGGATTCCACAGGATATGGTTTGGATTCCCTACACCGCCGATGCGCTGGAAACCGGCGATGCCGATGCGCTGGCCCGTGTGGATGCCTGGGTTTTCCGTGCCACAGAGGGGGTGTCACCCGAGGCCCTCCGCCACCAGGTGGCGAGGCTGCTGGAGCAGCCCGGATTGAACGCAGAGGATGTGGAATGGATCACACCCGAATCTCTCCTGCAGGGCATTCGTCGCTGGCAACGGGCCATCGCCTGGACCGCCGGCACCGGCGGTGCGCTGGGACTCCTGCTGGGCGCCGTGACCTTGGCGGGGATGCTGCTGACCGGGGTGCGCGAACGGGTGTCGGAAATCGGGCTCCGCCGGGCGCTCGGGGCACGCCGTCACGAAGTAGCCGCCCTGTTTGTGGCAGAAGCCTTGGTGCTGACCGGTGCCGCGGCTCTGGTCGGGGCGGGGGCCGCCGAGGCCACTCTCCACGCGCTCGGAAGCCGCTTCCCGCTGCCGTTCCATTTTGGACTCACCGCGCGCCTGCTTCCGCTGCTGCTCGCCTGCGGGCTGGCGTTGATTTGTTCCATCGGTCCGGCGCTTCTGGCCGCGCGACTGCCCCCCGCGGAGGCGCTCCGAAATGACTGACCAATTCTGCCGGGGAATTGGAATTGTGGTAGGGTTATTTTTGGCCGTGGGCGCGGCCGCGCAGGAAGGAGAACCGGTCATGAAAAAGAAGTGCATGGAATCGACGCTGGCGGGGGCCTGGTATGATGCGGATTCCGGCCACCTGCGGGCCGAACTGAAGGGCTACCTGCGCCAGGCCGGCGAGCCGGCCGTTTCATCGGTCTTTGCCGTGGTGCTACCGCACGCGGGCTATACCTATTCCGGGCCCTGCGCCGCGGTCGGCGCCAAGGCGCTGAGCGGGATCCCCGATCTGCGCCGCGTGATTGTGCTGGGCTTTTCGCACCGCATAGCCATGCCCAACCAGATCAGCCTGCCCTCGACGGAAACCCACTACCAGTCGCCGCTCGGCGAAACGCCGCTGGATACCGGGGCCATTGCCGACCTGATGAACAATCCGCTCTTCAGCGATCTGCCCGCCACTCGACAGGGCGAAAACAGCGTGGAGATGCAACTGCCACTTCTGCAGGCCGCGCTGGAGAGCCGCGACTGGTCTCTCCTGCCCATCACGCTGGGACAGCTCGACGATGCCACCCGTGAGCAGGTGGCGCAGGCGCTCCAGTCCCTGATGGATGAACATACCGCGCTCGTGGTCAGTTCCGACTTCACGCACTACGGTCCGAACTTCGGCTATGTCCCGTTCCGGACGAATATCGAAGCCAACCTGCGCGAACTGGATGGCGGCGCCATTCAGACGATTCTGTCCGGCGATCCCGCTGCATTCGAGGCCTACTGCGAGGACACCGGCATCACCCTCTGCGGCCGCGATCCCATCGGCGTTCTGCTGCGGATGCTCCCACCCGGTTTTACCGCGAAAGAGCTGGCTTATGACACCTCCGGGAACGGCACCGGCGATTTTGAGAACTCCGTCAGCTATGCCGCACTCTCGTTTGGCCGGAAAGGGGCTCCCATGAAGAAGAAACAGGCCCCTACGAAAGACGTTCTCTCTGTCGAAGACAAGACCGCCCTGCTGGTTCTCGCCAGGGACTCCATTGCCAGTGCGTTCCAGACGAACACTCCGCCCACGCTGAAGACGCTTGGTGTGGACCCCACGCCCGGGATGAATCAGGTGATGGGGGGCTTTGTGACGCTGACCATCGATGGCGCGTTGCGCGGCTGCATCGGCGAAATCTTTCCGCGCCGACCCTTGGTGCAGGTGGTGCTGGAGCGTGCCCGCGATTCCGCCTTTGAAGATACCCGCTTCGCGCCGCTGACTGAAGCCGAACTGGCGAAGGTGCGGATCGAAATCAGCGCCCTGACACCGCCGGTTCCAGTGGATTCATACCGGGACATCGAAATTGGGCGCCACGGCATGGTGTTGGAATTGAATGGCCGGTCCGCCGTGTTTCTGCCCCAGGTCGCGCCGGAGCAGGGCTGGAACCTGCCGACGACCTTGACCTACCTGTCCCAGAAGGCGGGTCTGCCGCAAGAGGCCTGGAAAGACCCCACGGCAAAATTTACCGTGTTTGAAGCCATCGTCTTCCACGAATAGCCCCGGTGCATTTGCCGGTGGGACGAAACGCTAGGGGATGCAAACCTGTGTGCGGTACAGGATAATCGGTTCAGAGATCGGCAAACAGCGTGGAGTTATTGAAAAATGGAAAATAGGTCTACAAAGTGCCAAAAGAGGATGGAAAATGTTCAAAATCGATAAAATCAGCCTCGAAACAGTAGCAAACGGCCCCCTATAGCGCTTCGGCCGTCAGAATTTCGATTATTTGATCATTTTGGTTCAAAAGGGCTATTTTTCAGGCAATCGCCTGGCCTTGTGGTTGAAGACTGGAATGCCCTTCGGCGGCTGATTCGGATTCTGAATCCCGGCATTGATTTCAAATTCATCGGGCTCAAGGAGCTGTCCCTGGACCGCGATCAGCGGATCGCGCTGCAGTTTTCCTGTAAAGTTGCCGGTATCGGTCAGGACATAGTCGATGCGGAAAGTTTCTCCCGGATGCTTATCCAACTGGATTTTCATTTCCGTGGTCGTTGCCGAGAGGGTCCCGATTGGCGTGGCCCCGCCGCCTTTTTCGAAGAGCTGCCATTCACCCACGAGGGCAAACGGTCCCGTCAACTGCCCGTTCGCGACAATCGCTACCAGAATAAATCCCAACATCATCCACAATTTCTTCATTATCTTTGCTCCCTGGGGCACAGCCCGTTTTTTGAATCTTAGCAGTCCCGGCGGCCCCGCGAAAGCAGGAACCTGTTTATATGCGGTTTTGCTTGCTTGCCCCCCGAAGCCTCCTTGGCTAATGGAAACAAAATGGGTCAAATATAGCCCCAAAAATGGTTTATGGATGCTTATGCGGTCGTCGAACGCATCAGGGGGGCTTTTCCTGCTTGCGTGAATGGGGGGAGATTCGTCATCGTTGCGCTTCATGATTTTTAGTTCGCTGACATTTTTATTCCTGTTCCTTCCACTCCTGCTGATGGCGTATTATGCCTGTCCTGCGCGGCATCGGAACTGGGTGGCATTGGCGGCGAGCATCTTTTTCTATGCCTGGGGGGCTCCACGCTTTATTTTGGTGCTGCTGGCGTCCAGCCTGGCGGATTACATCCTGAGTCAGGCGCTGCCTGCCGGTCGGCGGTCCCCAGGGGTGCGCAAAGCGGCGCTGGCGGCGGCGATTGTGATGAACATCGGACTCCTCCTGTACTTCAAGTATGCGAATTTCTTCGTCGAGGAGCTGAATGGCTTGCTGGCGCAGCTGGGCGGGGACGGGTTCAGCTGGATGGAGGTAGCGCTGCCGATCGGCATCTCGTTCTTCACCTTCCAGAAGGTCAGTTATCTGGTGGATGTCTATCGCGGCACGGCGCAGGTGGCCCGGAACGCGGCGGACTATCTACTCTATGTGATTCTGTTCCCGCAGCTAATCGCCGGTCCGATTGTGCGGTATCACGATGTGGCGAAGCAGCTCGTCGAACGGGATTATCCCGCGACGCGCTTCTTTTCGGGCATCCTGCGGTTCTGCCAGGGGCTGGGGAAAAAGGTCCTGGTGGCGAACACGATGGGAGCGGTGGCGGATGCCGCGTTCGGGGCCGCGCCGGGCGATCTCTCCTGCGGCTGGGCCTGGCTGGGGGTCATCGCCTATGCCTTCCAGATCTACTTCGATTTCTCGGGCTATTCGGACATGGCGATCGGGCTGGGGCGGATGCTGGGCATTGAATTCCTTGAGAACTTCAACCGACCCTATATTTCCGCCAGCATCACGGAGTTCTGGCGTCGGTGGCACATCTCGCTGTCGAACTGGATGCGGGAGTATCTGTATGTGCCGCTGGGTGGGAACCGCAAGGGCACGGCCCGGACCTATTTCAATCTGTGGATTGTATTCCTGATTTCCGGTTTTTGGCATGGGGCGGCCTGGAACTTCATTGCCTGGGGCGCCTTTCACGGATTCTTTCTATGTATGGACAAGCTGTTCAAGGGGACGCGCATCAGCCGGTCTCCGGCCTGGGTGGCGCTTCCGGTGACGTTTGTGCTGGTGCTGTTCAGTTGGGTGTTGTTCCGTGCTCCGACGTTGGCGGATGCGCTGGCCTATATGGGGCGGATGGTGTCGTTCGGGGCGACCGGTGTGTCGGACTCAGTCGTGGCGCTGGCCTTCGGTCTGCGTCAGCAGGTGATGCTGGTGGCGGCATTGATTCTGTGCTTCGGCCCGGCCATCCATTCGCATCCGTTTGACTTCATGCGGCTGGAGCCGGCGCAGGCGACGATGCGGCAGGTGGGGCTTCGATTTATCGTGGCCATGGGCCTGCTGGTCTGGTCGGTTTCTGTGCTGGCCACCAGCACCTTCAACCCCTTTATCTACTTCCGTTTTTAACAGATGAAACGATTCCTCCACATTTCAGCGGTTCTCTTTGTGGGGGCTCTGTGCCTGCCTCTCTTCCAGATGGTCACGCGGCTGCCCATCGACTATCCCCTGACCGGTGTCGAGAACACGGCCGTTCGGCCCACATTAACCCTGTCGGCCTGGTGGGACGGAACCCTGCAGTCGGAATTTGAGACCTGGCTCAACCCGCGCATCGGCTTCCGCGGCCTGTTGGTGCGAACAGCGAATCAGATCAACTACACGTTGTTCCATGAGCTGCCGCAGCGGAGCGGAACCCAGGTCCTGCTCGGGCAGAACGGATTCCTCTATGAGAAGGTCTATGTTGACTCGTATAATCAGGATGGCGCCCGTCCGGAAGAGGAACTGCGCCATGTCAGCATGTCGACGCGCCGCCTGCAGGACCGGCTGGCGAAGGACGGCATCGCGTTCCTGCTGGTGATCGCTCCGAGCAAGGCGGAGATCTATCCGGAGTATCTGCCCGAATCCGCCGATGTGGAAGGGCGCTCCGAACGTCGCACCAACTATGAGAACATGATCGGGATCCTTAACGAGGATGGCGTGAATCTGGTGGATGCACACGATCTGTTTCTGGAGTGGAAAGAAGAGCCCGGGATTCCGCTGCTCTATACCAAGGGAGGGACGCATTGGAATCAGTATGGCGCGGCCCGCATCATCTCGCGCATAACCGAAGAACTGAAGACCCTGACCGGGAAAGATATCCCGACGATGCAGGTGGTCGGCGCGGTAACGAATCGCACGATTGTGGATTCAGACAACGATCTGGCCGAACTGCTGAATCTCTGGTCCGGGCGGCAGCTGGCCGGCCCCCAGATCCATCCGGTGATGGAAACCACGCCGGGCACCCATCTGCCGGATCTGCTGGTGGTGGGCGACAGCTTTGTGTTCACCCTGACGAACCAGATGGACGGCGAAGGGCTCTATCGCAAGCGGGACACCTATTACTATTACAACCGCCACTACTTCTATCCCGTGCTGCCGAATCTCCCGCTGGATAAGCGGCAGCTGGACCTGCTGAAGGAACTGCAGGGCCGCGATGCGGTCGTGATCGAGGTGGGGGAATACTGGCTGCCGCGCATCGGCTTCGGATTTGTGAAGGATCTGCTGCGCGCGTATGACGCGCTGGATGCCGTCAGCCCAGAGCAGCCCGCTCCTTAGGGCTTGCGGGCGGCTTCGATCAGCTTGCGGGCGTTCTCGCCTTTCATCTGTCCACTCAGGCATCGGACACTCCCACCCATTCGGCTGACGGTTTCGGCATCGATGGGGATGACCTTCCGATCGGTATGGGACCGTATGAGTTCCAGATTTTTCGCGTCGGTTTCCATCCCGAATACCGGGACATAGAGGAACCGATCTGTCAGCACGGCATTCGCCGAAATGCCCTTTGCTGAGCCAAAGCGGGGATCCCAGGCTTTGCCGGTGTCGAATTCCGTCTCCAGTTTGAGAATATGGATGCCGGGAAAGGCTTTGTTGAGTTCCATCTTCAACTCTTTCTGGAACGCTCCGCCATAGTCGGTGACGGCCACGGTGTTGGAGCCGAGGAACAGCGCCATGCCATCGGCATGAGCCAGAGGGTCTTCGGGATCAGCCGGAAGAATGGCGACCCGTTCAACCCCCAGTTCCTTCTGCAGAAGGTTGATTGCTTTCGGTTTGCTGAGTCGGTTGTCTTCCAGAAAGCGGTCGGTCACGATGGCTTTGTTGCTACCGTTATCCACGACGTTCCCTCCATCCAGCATGAGGCGGGTCCGGTTGAATTCCAGGCCCAGTTGCTTTGCAAACCGGATAAAGCTGGCTTGTACCCAGTCGGCGGTGGGTTGCTTGCCGGCCTGGGCGGCCGCAGAGTAGCGGAAGAGGACGGGGTGCTCCGGCATGACTGGAGTGAAGTCGCGCATCCAGATGTCGCGCATCGGAGCTTCCAGCAGAATGTCTTTCGGGAGATCCGCGGCCAGCAGTTTCAGGGTTTTCCGGTCACCGAGAATGACGATGTTGTCCCGTCCGATCACCTGTTGGGCATAGGCTGTCTGGAAGGCGAGAATATCCGGGCGAAGTCTTTGGTAATAGTGATCAGAGGCCGCCGGGGCCGCCAGGATGATCAGGGTCCGGTCCGGCGCAATCTCATTGGAGAACGGGGCCTCCCGAGCCGCGATGGCGCAGGAAGCCCACAGGCCCGCCAGAATCAGGAGATGAAGGCCGGGCCGCATCGGTCTACTGGATGCCCAGCAGACCCTTCTTTAGGGAGGCTTGCACAGGGGCATCGCCCAGCCAGATCGCAAAGAGAGCTTTTTTCAGATCCAGGCCTTTAATTGTACCCAGCTTCTCGCTCGTAAAGGTGACGGATCGATCGTCAGCGGTTTCCTTGGTCTGATAGGTCGTGGTCAGGCCTTTAGATCCATAGCTCATTCGGATGATGTCGCCTTTGCGGAAGACCGTGTCATCAAACTGTTTCAGAAAGGCATCGGTTTTGTCAGATGTATATCCCGATTTCGCCGCCTTGGCAAAGCCACCGCTGGTCGCATGGACAAAACGCTTTCGGTTGATCAGTTTGCTTTTGATGGTCAGGACCAGTTCCATCGGATCGTCCGAGCCGATGAGCTGCGGGGCTTCTGAGCCCTGCAGCGCGGAGGGGACCATCAAGGAAAGGTCATACATCGCCCCGATGATCATTTTGGTGCGGACACCGCGTCCGTTTTCAACAAGGGAATCCTTGGCCTGGACGGTGGGGGTGCAAAGTAGCAGGGCGGCGAGGGCGGACAAGAGCAGGGACTTTTTCATAGGATCTCCGATTCCATTCTCATGAGCGTACGGCGTGACCCCTATGGTCGACGCATCGGGAATCAGCATACGGGGATTTGGCTCAAAGAACAGGGGTATTTCTAGGAAAGAGTACTTTTTTCACGGGCGGATTTTCGGTTCCACCACGAGGCAAGGGCGGAGCCGGTCAGGTTGTGCCAGACGCTGAACAGGGCGCCGGGCAGGGCCGCTGCGGCGCTGAAATAGGTCGTGGCCAGCGCCACAGCGAGACCGGAGTTCTGCATGCCCACTTCAATAGCCAGTGTGCGCCGGACGGCTTTGGAGCATCCGGTTGCGGTTCCGATACCGTAGCCGCAGGCCATGCCGCCGAGATTGTGCAGTATCACCGCCAGCAGCAGCAAGGGGGTCACGGTTGCGAGGCGTGTCTGATTCAGCCCGATTACAATGCCGATGATCAGCACGATGGCTACTACTGAAATCAAAGGGAACAGAGGCTGCAGGCGCTTCAGGTGCGAGCCCCAAAGCCCATTGATAGTCACGCCGGCCAACACGGGGAGGAGCACCATCTTCAGAATGCTCAGGAGCATGGGGACAGCCGGGACCGGGACCGTCTGATGCAGGTAGAGCCAGGTGAGCAGCGGGGTGACTACGACCGCCACAAGAGTCGAACAGAAGGTGAGGGTGATGGAGAGCGCCGTGTCCCCTTTGGCCAGGAAAGTAATGACATTCGATGCCGTGCCGCCGGAGACGCAGCCCACTAGCACCATGCCGGCGGTCAACTGGACATTGAGCCCAAACAGGCGGGACAATCCAACCGCCAGCAGCGGCATCAGGCCGAACTGCGCCAGCATCCCCAGCCCGATCAGCCCCGGCCGCCGAAAGACCCGCCGGAAATCGCTCCAGTGGAGTGTTAGGCCCATCCCGAACATCACCAGGCCCAGCAGGGGGATGATCAGAGGTTTCATTGCCGTCCACGGGGCGGGCTGCCCATAGGCCCAGACCGAGACGGCGATCGCCCAGAGAGGGAACAGTCCGGTGATTCTGGTGAGCACGGATTTCATGCTTGGAATCTTAGGACAGGAGAGCGGCTGGAGCAACGGCATTTCGTTTGAGGGGAAATGGTTTGCGAAGGGGGAAGGGGAGGACTAGACTTGGCTGCATAGGAGAACACGATGCCTTGGATATCCATATTGTTGCTGACGGTCGGCGCGCTGCTGTTTGCCGGACTCGCGGTGAAAACCCATGCGGAGGAGAAAACGTCTCCTGTGACAGTGAAGCGCATGACGCGCGCCTCCAACGAGCAGGTTGAGCGTATGATTGACAAACTGGAGGCACAGCCCGCGCCTGAATCCAAGATGGGGGCCATGTGCTATGAGATGGTGGCCGACTCACCGATAACCGAGTATGTCTGTCCCGACTGTGGAGCGAAAACCCTGTATCCGTTGAAAGAGGATGAGTGGCCTTCACCCCTGAATGAGTTGGAAGACCTGCGGGAGGCCGAACAGGAGGCGCAGGTCGCCGCCGCCAAACTCGGGGCGATTGTCTCTCTGGATGAGAAAGAATATTGTCGTCAGTGCCAGCCGGAGTTTGAAGGCACCCCGAACGCGGTGCTGATCACGCGACTGCCCAATGGCCGTCAAAAACGGACAGAAGATTTCACCATCCGTGATCTATGGATTCTTCGGGACTTCTTCCTGGGCAAGGATGTGGTCGTGGGCTTGCAGGAGGATGAGGAACCCTTGAAAGATCAGCTGCCGCGATTGCGTGAGCTGATGATGGTCCTGCCGGAATGACACCGGCTTCCTCCCGCCTTGCGCCATCCTTTCTGCCAACCACCGCCGTTCTGGAGGTGACAGGGCAGTGCAATCATTCCTGCATCTTCTGTTCCTGCCCCTGGTATCGCCCGGATGGGAGCTACGAAACCGGACCGGAGCTATCGACGGCGGAATGGAAGCACACGCTGCAGAAGCTGGCGGGCATGGGCGTGGCCCACTTTGCCTTCACCGGTGGTGAGGCTTTACTGCGGGAGGACCTGCGCGAGCTAATGGAGTTTGCGGCAGACTTGCAGAGCGAGCAGTTTGATACGCAGGAAGGGAAATTGGTTTCTGAGCTCAAATCTCCCCGCCTCTATCTGTTGTCGAACGGACGCCTGTTTACACGCGACTGGATGGAATGGTGCCATGGGTGGGATGTACAACCGAGTCTGAGCCTGCCCGGCCTGTCGGCCTTTGAAGAACTGACGGGATACGATGGTGCGGACCATGTCCTGGAGTGCTTTTCCTGGGCCAAGGAACTGGACGTCGCGACGGTGGCGAATATCACCGTCACGCAGCTGAATCTACATGAACTGGAACGGACGCTGGTCGCGGCCCTGAGCGCCGGTGCGCGTCAGGTGCTCTTGAATCGCTTTCTCCCGGGCGGGAGGGGATTGGCAAACGCAGAACGTCTGGAACTGGACGCCGAAGGTGTCCGCGAGATGCTGAATGTGGCGGAGGACACGCTGGCCCGTGCCGGGGCCTTCGGGAATGTCGGGACCGAGTTGCCGCGCTGTCTGATTCCGGATCGCGACTTCAAACACTTGGAGGTGGGCTCACGCTGTTCCGCCGCGCAGGGGTTCTTTGTGGTCGGACCGGAGGGCCGCGTGCGGGTGTGCAACCATTCTGAAGTTCAGTTGGCCTCTGTGCAGGACATCGAGCAGGTCCGGCATGACGAGTATTGGAAGACCTTTGTCTTCCGGCGCTATACGCCATCCTGCCGCGCAGATTGCGCCAAAGCGGAGGGGTGCGATGCCGGCTGCCGCGAAGCGATGCATATTGTCGCCGGAGATGTGTCGGCGCCGGACCGCCTAGCCTCTCCCGTATAAAAAGTTTCCACAGTGTGGAGCGCGCGCTTAGCGAACGGATTGCCCATCGGGCAAGTCCCGTTTCGGGACGAGGGCCATGCGTGGCCCGAAGCCAAACAGTTCTTCCATACCATGGAAAACCTCTGAAACATTTTTCCATAGCATGGAAAAACCGAGGGAGCCCCCAAAGATTCCGTACTCGGTCTTGATTCATGGTGTCCAATTTTCTAGGAGAAGGCACAGAACGGAAACGTGATCCTCTCAGGGCTTAGTCGTCAAGTGTGCAGGCAACAACACTCTTGAGAAGTGATCAGTTTCATTAATTAATGAAACCGACCCCTTTCTTAAATGAAACCGACCCCTTTCGACCCCTTTCCAGCGGCGAATCAACCGGCTGTTCCCAAAGAAGTAACTTTAGGCTGGCACCCGCTTGGCGCTTTCCTTGTTGCGCTATGCAGGGTGGCGGGTGTCGGCCTCTTGTTGACTCGCTGGGGGCTTTTCTATTGCGGGTAGGTCACTAGAAGCCTAGTCTGAGTCTAGGAAACGTAGGGAACTACACTATGAAGAGATCCAATTACTATCTGTCTACGCTGACGCTGATACATAAAGTGGCACTTATTGGCAAAAAGAGTAAACAAAATAAAACCCCATATAATCGGCATTTCAGCCATATTCTATAGGGTTTTAAGGCGTGGCGGGAACTGGATTTGAACCAGCGACCTAAGGCTTATGAGTCCTCCGCTCTACCAACTGAGCTATCCCGCCAAAACAAGGGTCAGAGAACTGTACGGAAAGAGAGGGGGGTTGTCAACCCGGTCAGGAAACGGCCCTAGTTGACGGCAGCGGCTCGCGGTTCGGTGGGAACCGCCATTTGAATCTGGCCGCCCTCCGCATGGATGGACTGCCATACGATTTTCTGGCCGGCAGTCTGGACGTTGGAATCTTCGACGTCGTTGTCGGTGATTTGCGTCGCGATGTTGTCGGACAGGTCGAGGGTCATGATTTCGGAATCCCAATTGTCCACATAGCTCATCCAGGCAATCAACCCATCGTCCAGCTGAGGCATCATGTCATCCCAAGTATTGCTGGTCAGTTTGATGGTGCGCCGTCCATTGAAATAATAGATTTCGAGGTCGGTATCATCATACCCCTGCCAGACGACGCGGCCTTCCCAAAGGCAGGGGAATCCGTTGTCTTCCGTGCCTTCGCTGATTTTGCGAATGACGTCGTCCCGGATCAGGAAAATTTCCGCCGTGACGGTGGGGTGGGCCACCCAAGCGACCTCGTCACCCCAGACGACGGGATAGATATCGTCGAACTGATTGTTGGTGATCTGCTCCATTTGTTCGGTATCGAAGTGATAGAGAAAAATTTCGTAGTCGTTGCCGTCCCAAGCCTGGAAGACCAGGCTCTGGCCCTGAATCTGCGGGTTCAGCGCATAGAAATAGTTGGTGGTGATTTGTATGAGATTCGTGGCATTGGGTTTCCAGGCGAGAATTTCATACCCATAGGGCCATCCACGGGCGCACTGGAAGGCGATTCCAACTTCGGACATGACCGGGAAACTGAAGTGGCGGGTGCCGGGTGTGATTCGGTCGATATTTCCGCCGGGGCGGATAACGGCCACATCAGCAGAGCGGCCGGAACTGCGCCAGTCCTGTTCCTGTGCTTTCTTCTCTGTTTCCGGCACGTCCGCTTTTGGGTCCGCCGCCTCTTCCACATTCGGGATTTCGGCATCCGGATTGTTTTCTTTGTCAGCCGCCTCCACGGCGGAGGTGGGTGGATCGAACAGCGTGGGATAGTCCGATTCCATCTGGGTCATTCTCTCGTTTTTCGCGGGAATAGACAGTTCAAAGGGGAGTCCTCCATCATCACTTGCACTAAACCATGCCAGGAAAACGATGGAGTCGCGGAAGACTTTTGGGCGTTCGCTACGGCCGACAATGCGGGTATCCTCGCGGGTCATGTTTTTGACCTGGTTGTCTTTCCAGACGAAGATATCGGAGCGCTGTGAATCCGGGGGGGGGGCCATTTCATCCGGTCGCTGGGACATGGAGGAACCGCCCTCATTGATGGCGTAGCCTTGCCAGGCCACGAGGCCGGTTTCACCGATGGAGGGCAGGCGGGAGTTGATGGCCGGGTCAGACAGCGTTTGGATTGTAAAGTCCCGTGCGGCAACGGAATTGGCAGATAACAACAGGCAGGCCCCAAGGCTAAGGGTCTGGCGGATACACAGAGAGAATCGGATCGGGATCATAGAAATCAGGTACTGGGGTCGGAGGTGGGTTTGGAGGGAGCGGCGTTTATCTTTTGCAGTCGTTTATCTTCAGCGGCAGCTTCCTTTTGGGCCTTGTCCTTCTCTCGTTCCTGGGCGGCGGCAATCGAACCCGGCGTCGGAATTCCTTCATCGCCCAGAGGCCACTCGGGCCCCCATCGATGCGGAGAACTCCAGTATCCGCCGGACGGATTGGCGCGTTCCTGGAAAGCAAGATCCCAGGGCAGGTCCCCGGCCAGTGAGAAGGATTTTTGCATGGCCAGATCGCGTCCGGCCCGTTCAATGGTTTTGAGAATGGCGTTGTTCTTGATCCGGTCATAGTCAACAGAGGCCACGACCAGCACCTGATCCTGGGCGATCCGGAGGGAATCAATGAGGGACACATATTCCACAGCCCACCAGTTGTCATTCATGGTGCCCCAAGGCATTTTTTTGATGTAGCCGCCGAATTTATCATGGAAGGTGATCCGGGCCAGACCGGCCATATCATTCACGATGGTGTACACCTGTTTGGCGGTGCGGTAGTTAGGGCTGATCAGCATGATTTCCGTCCGGCCGGTGTCGGCATCCATCTCGCCTTTGATAATAACGGTCTGCAGATTGTTCCGGAGATTTGGGGGGGCTAGATCCTTGGGGTCGGGGAAGACAATGGCGTAGTAGAGCGGTGATTCCACAATTCGCTCCGCCAGGGGCAGGATGCCGCCGTTCAGCAGGTCGAAGAGGAGGGCCATGTGTTCTTCGGCCTTATCCTGTTCACAGAAGACAATGACATCCCGTCCCAACAGATTCATGAGGGATTCGCCGGACAGCCAAAGTTCGGGGCTGAGTTCCTGGCGCAGATAGCCGGTGGAATGGAATCCAAGGCGCTTGCTTTTCGGATCTGGGAACCCACCGATGGCATAGATGGCGGCATCCTTGACTTCACCGGCATTGTCTTTGCGATAGGTTACGACCATTGCGGATACACTGCCCAGCTTGAGGTTGGCATCGGTCGCCATGCCCAAATCCACCACGGTTTTGAGGCGGTCAACCAGTTCGGGGTTGTCGCCAAACAGAGAAAGCAAATAGCTGTCAGAGAGCACATCTTCCGCCTCCGCCCCTTCAATACTTTCGCCCGATTCAAGCAGATAGCGGATATGCTCAAACCCGCCAACGGTAGACTGGTAGAGACCATATGCGCGCATAAAAGCGTATCCGCCGATACCCAATGCAAGCAACAGGCAGAACACAATACTTCGTATGAAAATTCTACGCATAATCGATTTACATCCTTTCTGGATGTTCCACTCAAAATATAGGCGATAACGTTTTCCTGCACAAGCGGAAAAGCAATTTAATCAAAACCAGTCGCATTGCCTCAAAATAGATGACACCGAAGGCCGAGGGTGGTGAGGGAGAGA
>CAZGMQ010000045.1:0-25943 GCA_964526745.1 uncultured Verrucomicrobiota bacterium | reverse complement strand
CTTCCGATCATCTCCTTTCAGATGATGAGTTCATGCCCATGCCGGGCACACTAGGTGCCGACTTCATCGGCGGCAAACTCGATCATCTCCACATTGTTGGTCGCATCAAGCTTACCCATCCCATTCGGATAGAGTGTGGTGCCCAACGGCTTCCGCACCGTCAGGTCCAGATCGTTCACCAGTTTCTTGCCTGAACCTGCGGTAGCCCAGTAATCCGAATACGCCATCGTCAGGATAAAGCGATTCGTGGACGTTGTGGTGACGGTCATCGTGAAGGTATTGCTCTGGCCCGTGCTCAGGCTGTTGGTATCCACCAGATCCAGAAACTGGTTGGTCGCAGGTTTCAAGGTCGTGAACAGGTCCACATGACCCCAGCCCTGCACATTGTCGGGTCGCGTGGCTGAAATTTCCCGATAAGATCCGGTGCCGTACTGCCCCGGCGACATGTTGCGTGCACCATTGATCAGCAACCCCTTCAGCAGGGCCGCGCTTGGATTTGTCACACCGCCAGTGGTCACCAGCCATTCCCGGGCCAGGCCGGCCGCCCCCGCCGTCAGCGGCGTCGCCATGCTGGTTCCGCCCATAATCAAATAATTGGTATTCGGTGCCACGCCCCACCCCGTATCCGACGTGTAGGTCGAGCGGGTGGAAATTATATCCGTTCCCGGGGCCATCAGGTCGGGCTTGATGCGTCCATCATCACAGGGACCACGACTCGAAAAGGCCGCCACGCCTTGATGGGTCCCGTCATCAGGTCCTGAGATTTCGTCGTCCTTGATGGGATTGGCAGGAAAATCAGATGGCCAGGAGCTGCCCCAGGTATAGGCAGAATATTCAGGGCGGTCCGTTTCGGAGGCACCGACGGTCAAACAGTTTTTGGCAGTACCCGGCGAACCGATCGAATCCAGATCGACCACTCCGTCGCTGTTCGCATCAATGCCCTGATTGCCGGCTGCGATCAGAACCAGCATCGTCTTGTTGCTCCAAGTGAACATATCCAGATAGCGCGAGTCCGCGCTGTAATAACCGTCATCATCATATCCCCAGCTGTCGGAATGAATCCGGGCACCGTTGTCAAAGGCCTGCTGAAACAGCTTATTCAGATCGCTCGGAATCCCATTCAGACTGGCGTTGCCTGACTGCATAATGAGATCGGCCTCATAGGCGACCCCCCGGTACTTGCCAGTGGACATCGTGCCATTGCCCAGCACCGATCCGCAGACATGCGACCCGTGCGCATCATAATCCGCCCAGGTATAGCTCGCGCTGTATACTCCATTCGTCCAGCCGAAGCCGGTCACCCGGTTGGTGAAATCGTGGTGCAGCGTGCCTGTGTTGCCCGTGTCCAGCCCCGTATCACAGACCGCAATGGTCTGCCCCGCGCCGGTCAGGCCGAGCGTGTCCCATGCATTGCTGACATTCATCAGTCCCGAACGGGTTGCCACGTCATTCCAGAGCTGCCGCTTCAGATAAGGCGACACCCACTCCACTTCACCCCAATCCGTCACAGTATCCACCGCTGAAGGGGTCAGCCATACGCGAATCCGCCCCCGGTCCGGCAGCGGCTCCAGCGCTGTGATCTTCGCCCCCGGCAGCGCGGCTACCGCCTGCGCGATTCGGTCGAGATCCTCCGGCTTGAACAGCGTCACATTGTATTCGAGGGTCGAGTCTGTTCCTTTGGCCAGTTGCGCCCGCACGCGCCGCGCCTTCTTATAGGCCGGCAGATATTCCCCCACCCAGTCCACCTGCGGCAGATCGCCGATTACTGCCACCTGTGCCGGCGTCGCCAGCACCAGAAAGGCATTCTCGGGAATGTAACCCATCAGTTCCGCCCCCGCATCCGTCAGACCTGTCTTCCATTCTTCCTGCACCACATCGGTAAACTGGACGAGATACGGCGCGGTCCCTCTCGCACTCAACCGCTGGACCGTCGAGGCTTTGGAGGTGCGTACCGATCGGGATTTGGCCTGCTGTTCAGCACTGGTCGTATCCACCGTTCCCCAATCCAGCAAAATCGGTGCCCCTGCTGC
This sequence comes from uncultured Verrucomicrobiota bacterium, assembly GCA_964526745.1. GTDB lineage: Bacteria > Verrucomicrobiota > Kiritimatiellia > CAIQIC01 > Lenti-01 > Lenti-01. The sequence goes on along the minus strand of CAZGMQ010000045.1, from coordinate 23,913 downwards.
CAGCGCCACCGATGAAACCAGTACCCAACTCAACGCCGCGAATCCGAGCATTTTCTTCATATTATCTCCGCCATTAGTGCCACCTGAATAGTAGACAAAAGATAATCCTGCCCCTACTCGAATGCAACTTTATACAGAAAAAGAATGAAGAACCGGCAGGCACAACGGCCTGCACTCTAAGCGGAAACAGGACGATGCTGCAGGAATCTGAATCGGGTGACTGCAGCGGTTAGCTCCAGTCAATCGGTTGTCCCAAAATCGGTTATGAAGTTGAGCTCTCGTCTATCGCCGGCTCGGGCGCCCTTGAATCCACTCGCGGATGCCGATCAGCGTCTGTTTCCACTTCGCGGAATCTGTCCGGACCTCCAGAAAGGCGCCAAACAGGTCGAGGAACATCTCCCGCCACTGCTCCAGGAAGATCATCCGCTCCTGGAAGCGACTCACGGAATCCAGCTGTTTCTCGCCCTGCGGCAGTTTGAGCCCCCGGATCAGGAACTGATCGGCTTCAAAACTAAAAGCCCACACGGACTCCTCATCCAGCGCGAAGGTAATTTTGGCTTCCTTGAGCTTCTTGCCGCACAGCAGACAGGTTTTGGCTTCGATGCTGTTTTCGGGCATGCCCTTCTTCAGGACACTCACATGCGCGCCATCGCCCTCATGCATGAAAGTCAGCGGCCCTTCCAGCAGCACGCCCAGTTCCCGGCCTTCGGCCAGGGCCAGCCGCCCGTTCTGGGTTTCGGTCTTGAACCACAGCCAGGTCAGAAATTCGCGTCCGGGGGCGGCTTCCATCGCCACGCCTTCCATGTCCGGCGAAAAGCTGGTGCCATGAAAATCCCGCAGATCTTGCTTTTTCAGGGCGACGCCCAGCGCTTCCGGTGTAGCCGGCGCGCCGCTGAATCCCAGCGTGGCCACGAGGGCGCAGTTGAACACATCCCATTGGTTCACCGGCAGGGCCGAGACATAGAGATGCGTAGACCCGGGCATGTAGACAAAGGGAATGGCTCGCATTTGCGGCGGCATGTTCGGTAGCAGCCGTTCCGTCACCTGCTGACGGATTTCAGACCGCACCTTCGCCTTCAGATAGGACTTCTCCTCCGCCGCCATCACGGCGAGCTCTTCCATGCGGCACTCGGCCTTCAGTAGGGAATTCGGCACCTTGCGCTCGGCTTGACGCAAATCCAGCCGCACCCAGCCGGCATTCATGGCCGACTCTTCGGTGATGTTGGCATCCATCAAATGCCGTCCCGTCACCCAGCCGCGGGATTCCGTCGAGCCGACATCATCCAGCGACCCGGCCGCCTCGCGGGCAAACCGCTCCACAAAATCCGCCGGGAAGGCCCGCGGCATTTCCACCATCCGAAAACTGATTGATCCACTCTCAAATGGCATGGTCCGCATCTCCTGTTTGGTCGCAAAAAGTGCCGTCACAACCCCTGCGGCGGCCACCCCGTTTGTATGCCATCCCCCGCCTCTGATGCAAGGCCTTTGCCCTATCCACTTCCCCGCGACCTTTTTGCCCCAAAAGGGCCCCTGAAAGCCAAAAAATGTTAAAAAACGGACTTCGGGGATCATTTTTGACGATTTTGAGCCATTCTTATCGCCTAAACCCCTCTTTTTACTTGGCAAATCGGCCCCGTTCGCATACATCTGTCCGCCTTTTACGAGTCCGACACAAAAGGTGGTTTCCTATGGGTTATAACGCATCCGATTTACGCAAAGGCCTGAAAATTGAACTCGATGGCATCCCCTACAAGATTACGGAGTTCAATTTTGTGAAACCCGGCAAGGGCCAGGCCATGTACAAGTGCCGAATCGAAAATATGATCAACGGCAACTCGATGGAAAAAACCTTCCGCTCCGTCGATAAGATCGACATCCCTAATATTGAGGCCAAAGACCTGGCCTATTCCTATCAGGAAGGCAACCACTACGTCTTTATGGACAACAAGACCTATGAGCAGGTCGAAATTAATGAGGAAGTCCTCGGTAACCAGCGCTTTTTCCTGATGGAAGACCTCGAGTGCGAAGTGCTGTTCTTCAATGGCCGCGTCATGACCGTCACCCTCCCCGCCTTTGTCATCAAGGAAATCACGGAATCCGAACCCGGTGCCCGAGGAGACAGCTCCACCAATGTGCTCAAGCCCGCCAAGATCGACACCGGCTTTGAAGTGGGCGTCCCCATCTTCATCAACGAAGGCGATTTCATCCGCATCGATACCCGCACCGGCAAATATGTCGAGCGCGTCAAACAGGAATAAGAAGGTAATTAGGCTAAAGACTGAAGGTCGGAGGGGACGATCCCACCCCCATATTCTTAATCGCAATCCTAATCTTAATCCTACTCTAAATCTCCCCTGCCTCATTCTGACTCCTGAATCCTAACTCCTGAACCCTGAACCCGCTTTGAAACCCCGCCCCGCAGACACAGATGACCTGCGCCGCTTCCGCCGCGTCGTGGAGATGCGTGCCAAACTGACGGGCCTGATTCGCGAATTTTTCACCACGCGCGGCTTCATCGAGGTGGAGACCCCCGTTCTGCTGCCGGCCAATGCCCCCGAAGCGAACATCGATGCCATTCCCGCCGGGACCGGCTACCTGCGCACCTCCCCTGAGCTGCACATGAAGCGCCTCCTCGCCGCTGGCTTTGAAAACATCTTTCAGCTCGGCCCCTGTGGTCGCGACGGCGAACACGGACGCTGGCACCACCCCGAATTCACCCTCCTGGAATGGTATCGCGCCGATGCCGGCTATCTGGAAATCCTGGCCGACACCAAATCTCTGCTTTCCTTCATCGCTAAAAAGCTGCGCGGCACCACCGACTTCACCTGGCAGGGCAAGCCCGTTTCCTTTGCGCAGGAGCTGTGGGAAAAGCAGACCGTCACCCAGGCCTTCATCGAACACGCCGGATGGGATCCCGCGCTGACCTTTGATCCGGATCGCTTCGATCTTGATCTCGTGACCCTTGTCGAACCGGCCCTGCCCATGGACCACCCCATCCTGCTGATCGACTACCCCTCCCCCCTCGCCGCCCTCGCCCGCCGCAAGCCCGACGACGCCACCCGCGCCGAGCGCTGGGAGCTCTATCTCGGCGGCATCGAACTCGCGAACGCCTACTCCGAACTCACCGACCCCGCCGAACAGCGCGCGCGCTTCGAAGAGGCCAATGCCGCCCGCGAAAAACGCGGCGCGAAGCCCTATCCCCTCGACGAGGCCTTTCTTGCTGCCCTTGAACACATGCCCCCCTCCGGCGGCATCGCCCTCGGCGTCGACCGCCTCCTCATGATCCTCGCCGACGTCGATTCCCTCGACGAGGTCCTCCCCTTCCGCCACGGATAATGAGGACCGCCTTAAAAACGTTTAAGAAGGAACCGAGCCCATGACAGGTCATATCGTAAGAATTCTCGCTCTCACTCTAGTCATACAGGTGCTTTCAACGGGCGCTTCCGTACAGGCCGCAGACGAGTCGGCCTTCGACCGGGTATGGAACACTGCCACCCTGTACGAAAACAATGACAACCCCTACGTGGAGAAGTTCGCCATCAGCGGACGACTGCAAGCCGACGGCGCATGGTTTGATAGTGAGGAAGAGGATTATGACGACGCCAAATGGCGGCGGCTCCGCCTCGGCTTCAAGACCCGCTTCCTGCAGAATTTCTTTGCTCACGCCGAAATGGATCTCAATTTGAATAAAGCCGGTTCAAACGACTCCTATAAAGGACTGACAGACTCCTATATCGGCTGGAGCAAAGACAAGGCATTCTCAACCAAGGTCGGAAAGCAGTCCGCCGGCTTCACGCTCGACGGCGCGACATCCTCCACTAAGCTACTCACAATGGAACGAAGCCTTGTCGCGGAAAACATCTGGTTCCCAACCGAGTATTTCACCGGTGCGAGCGGATACGGCACCGTGGATAGATGGAAATACAAACTGGGTGGATTCTCCTCCAGTGGCGACCCGGAGTTCAGCCAGTTCGACAGCGGCTGGTTTGCGCTGGCCTCCCTCGGTCGCGAAGTGTCGGAGAATGTGAAGTTGCGACTCGACTATGTCTATAACGATCCGGACTACTCCGGTGATGTTGGAACCTCAGACCTGAAAAATGTGGTCAGCCTTGTTTCCCAAATAGAGATGGAAAAAGCCGGACTCTGGACGGATATCTCCTTCGCGGAAGGGATCGAAGAACAGAGCGATTTGCTGGGCTTGCAAGTGATGCCATTCTGGAGTTTCAACGACACCTGGCAGACCGTGTTCCGGTACGCCATGGTTCACAGCGGCGGCGGGGCCGGCGCACAGCTGGGACGCTACCCGGATATCATTTCCGGCGGGGCGATGTATGAAGACGTGCATGACTTCTACCTCGGCCTCAACTGCTTCCTATATGGCCATAAACTCAAATGGCAAAGCGGGCTGGAATACAACTATGGGAAGAACGAAGCTGAGTCCGGGGACAGCTACAACGGCTGGGGCTTTTCCACCGGTCTGCGCATCTCCTGGTAAAGCAGACCTGTCCGCTTCCTGATGATCCTTGACGACGTCATTCCCTTTCTGCAGGGTTGAGTCCGGAAGGACGGATATGCAGACGGCCATTCTATATTTCAGTGCCACAGGCAACACCCATTGGGTAGCCCGCCAGTTGCAGAAACAGCGCGAAACCGCCGGCGAAACGGTCACCTGCATCCCCTTCGAACAGCTCGCAAAGCAACCGGTGCCGCCGGATGCCCGCCTCTTCATCGGCTTCCCGGTCTACGGGTTTGCCGTTCCCGGGATTTTCCAGACCCGCATCCTCGAAACCATCGCGCTGAAAGGACGGCACGTCTATCTGTTCGCCACCGTCGGCCTCGTGCCCGGGGATGCGCTGGCCCGCTTCGCTGACAAGCTCCGCCAGGCCGGTGCCGTCGTCATCGGCGGGCGGGCCGTCCGGATGCCCGGCTCGGACGGCATGGGATTCATGAAACCCGACTCCCCCACCCTCCGGAAAATGCTTGAACGCGATTTTGAGAACCTGCCTGAACTCGAACAGATCCAACACGACCTGCAGCAGCCCCAACTCCCGCCGGACCGCTTTCCCAAAGATTCCCCGTTGCGCATCTCCGCACCAAAACGCCTCCTGTACCGATTGTGCCGTCCGCTCATGGCCCGGTTGGAGACCTTTGCCATCCACCGCCTGCATGCGGACGATACCTGCACCCGCTGCGGCCTCTGCGCACGTATCTGCCCCGCAGGCAACATCACCGTCACCCAACAGGAAACGGTCTTCGGCAACCGCTGCATCCTCTGCATGCGTTGCCTGCACCACTGCCCCGCTCAAGCCATCCAGATTGCTTCCTGGACCCGCAACAAATACCGCTATCCAGGCCCCGGCGATTCCCCCTTCCGGCCCGAATAAGCCCCCACAACTCGTTGGGCTACGCCATGAGGAGGAGAGAAGAATTTGATCCGCAGAGTTGAGGAAAGAAAGAGGATTTTCACAACGAAACGTGCCAAGCCGAAAGCATGGGTCGCGAATTTGACAAAACTGACGCGCCCAGCGGGCGCATCTATAAACAGAGTGCGAATCCAGCTATTTCCATTTTGGAAAGAAATACCCCTCCTGTTTCCCTGATACAACCGACATGGGGGGGGGCTTTTACAGGAAGGAATATCAAGCCGATTCATTCATTAATGAAACGGACCCCTTTTCTTTTTCTTTTTCTTTTTGCGGGAAAAATATTCAACAACCCGCTTGCACCCGGGCATTCATAAGATAGGATATACGTTCCATTGACTCTCCATTCGTTTAGGAAAGCCCGGATCGGAAAAATGACGGCGGCGTGAGGCGCACGAGTTGAAGCTCGGGTGCGACCAACCCATTTTTAAAATGGGTTGAAGAACAATTAAAAAACAAAACCAAAAAGGAAAGAATAGATGATAAAGATGAATAAAATGATGGGTATCTCGTTGGCGCTGATCTTGGTTGCAGGATCTGCAATGGCTGGTGTTACGCAGACGAAACGCAGCTCGAACACCCTGAAGGACACCCAGAATGAATTGAAAGCCGCCTACGACCAGATCACCGCGACAGTCGGTTCTCTGGGGACGCTGATGAGCGCCAAGGAAGGCGATCTGCGCCCCATGCTCAAGGATTTCAGCGCCCAGATCAAGCGCTTGGATTCGGATGCCGCCAGAGTCCGAAGCCGGGCAACCAAAATGCAGGCCCAGAACAAGGTATACTTCCAGGGGTGGGCACAGGAAATCGCCGCGATTTCGAATACCGCCATCAAGGTGCAGAGTCAGGCGCGCCTTGAGGAAACATTTGTCCGTTATGGTGCGATCGAGCAGGGTCTGATCCAGATACGCAATGCCTATGGCCCGCTGATGTCCGGCATGAAAGATTTGGAACTGGCTTTGAACCAGGACCTGTCTCCGGCGGGAGTGGCTGTGCTGCAGCCGTCCTATGCGAAACCCCGTGAGCAGGCGGTCGCTACCCAGGCGGCCATACAGACGACCCTGAAAGCCATCCAGGTCGCCCTCGGCGGCATGACCCCGAAGGCTTCTGGCTCCGTCGTCCCGTAAAACAGAATACAAGCTATTCGCATGGGCTGTCCGGCTTACCGGGCGGCCTGTTTCCGTTTCGGGTGGGGAGACCACGGCCGGACCCTCCCACCGTGTGGCCCCGCCCTGCTCCGACAAGGGATGAACCCTTGCCGAGGGTCGGCAGTCCCGGCACTTATCCGGTTGCTTTCCGGTCCAGAAGAAGGGCCCCTCAACAACAGCGCAATTTCATTGAGGGCGATAGGAGCGCCATTGAGGAAGCCGTGCCAAAAGAAATAACAGAAAAAAATCGCACACAACAATCGAGTGCACCTACAACGCGCCAGGACGCATCGCGGGTGATCCGTGACGTTCCACACCATGGAAAATCTGTATCCCGCAGCAAGATTCGCTGAAACATTCGGAAGCGGATGACTTGATTTTGAGCGTTGCGTGAGCGGTGCCCCCCTGCTACCGTTTAACTGTGGACGGCAATCAGATACACCCAGACAGGAGTACGGTATGAAGTGGAATTTTCTTGGTGGCGCAAATACGGTAACCGGCTCAAAACACCTGCTGGAAATCAATGGGAAACAACTGCTGTTTGACTGCGGACTCTTTCAGGGCCGCCGCAAAGAAGCCAACGCCATCAATCAGGAACTCGGCTTCAACCCGACCATGATCGATGCGATGGTCCTGTCTCATGGTCACATCGATCACTGCGGCAATATCCCGACGCTGGCCAAGAACGGCTACCGCAATCCGATCCACATGACCTCCGCTACCGGCGATCTGCTTCCCATCATGCTGCGCGATTCCGCCCACATCCATGAGTCGGATGCGGCCTACATGAACCAGAAGAGAAACCGGAAGGGGTTCCCGCCCATCATTCCGCTCTACACCATGGTCGATGCGGAAGCCGCGCTCAAGCTGATCCAGCCTCATCAGTACGGTGAAAAGATTGAACTGCCCGGCGGCATTACGATCACGCATGTGGATGCCGGCCATATTCTCGGAGCCGCCCTCACGCTGATCGAGATCCCCCGCGAAGGGAAACCGGCTCTCCGCGTGGGCCTGACCTTTGATCTGGGCCGCCGCAATCTGCCGCTGCTGAAGGATCCCGAACAGATCACCGATCTGGATATCCTGATCACCGAGAGTACCTATGGTGACCGTCTTCACGACAATGCGCTGAACGCCAAAGAGGATCTGAAAAACGCCATCAACACCACTCTCCAGCGCGGCGGCAAGGTCATCATCCCAACCTTTGCGCTCGAGCGCGCCCAGGAGATCATCTATCACATCGCGGCCCTGCGCGAACGCGACGAGATTCCGAAAGTGCCGGTCTACATGGACAGCCCCATGGCGCACGCCGTCACCAATGTCTTCGAAAAGAACGCGGCCTATCTGGACAAGGACTACAATGATTTGCGCAGCCGAATCGGATCTGTGGTCACGCCCAAGTGGCTCACCTTCACCGAGTCGGTGGCGGAATCCAAGGCCATCACCTCCTCCACGGAACCCTCCATCGTGCTGGCGGCCTCGGGTATGTGCGAACACGGCCGCATTCTCCATCATCTGAAGCACGGCATCGAAAACGAGAAGAACCTCGTCCTGATGGTGGGCTATCAGGCCGTCTATACCCTCGGACGGAAGCTACAGAACGGCGAAACCAGTGTGCGGATCTACGGCGACACCTTCGCTGTGAAGGCCGAAATCCAGACGCTGAACGCCTTCAGCGCGCATGCGGACCGATTGGAGCTGTTCCGCTATGTGAAGGATGCCAAACCCAAGAAGGTCTATCTCGTCCACGGCGAGCAGGACCAGCGCGAAGCCTTTGCCAAATTGCTTCGGGACCAGCTCCATCTGGATGTGGAACTGCCGGAGAACGGCGACAGCGTCTCCTGGGATGAAGACGTGACCGAGGCAGCCCCGGCCACATGAGTGACACCCCTGCCCCCACTGCACCGCCCTTCCGCGCCGGCATTGTCGCGATTGTCGGGCGCGCCAATGCCGGGAAGTCATCGCTGCTGAACGGCCTGCTCGACGAAAAGATCGCCGTCGTCTCGCCCGTGGCCCAGACCACCCGTCGGGCTGTCCGCGGTATCCTGAACGAACCCGATCTTCAGATTGTCTTCCTCGACACCCCCGGCATCCGAAAGGCCTCCCATTCGCTCAGCTCCATGCTGAACCGAACCGCCCGCGGCCTGGTCACCGGATCGGATGCAGCCCTGCTGGTCCTGGATGCCTCCATCTACCCCCAGGATGAGGATCGTGGATGGATGCAGAAACTGGCCCGGGACACCGCGCCGATTGCAGCCATTCTGAACAAAAAGGATCTCGGAATGAAGCGCGGGGCCTATGAAGAGGCCTGGACCGGAGTGCTGGAGAAACTGAAGGTCGACTTCCCCGATCTGGTTCCGCCCCCGATTCAGTGGCTGGAAACCTCGGCCAGCACCAAAGAAGGCCTTCCCGAACTGCTGGACCTCCTGCGCAAGAAAATGCCGGAATCCCCGGCGCTGTTCCCGCCGGATATGCTCACCGATGATCCCCGGCCCTTTTTCATCGCGGATGTCATCCGCGGAGAGATCAATACCCGCCTCCGGAAGGAGCTACCTCACGCCATCGCGGTCTCCGTCGACGAAATTGTGGATAAGGAAAACTCCGTCAAAGTGAATGCCACCATTGTCGTAGAGAAAGATTCACAACGCCCGATTGTGATCGGGCAGAAGGCCAAGATGATCCGCGAGATCCGCCTGGCGTCCGAAAAGGCCCTCCATGGAATCTACGGCAAGCGCCATAAGCTGGAACTCTGGGTCAAAGTCGAAAAAAACTGGTCGAGTAATTACTGGTTGCTGAAAAAGTTTGGCTACGTCGGCAACTAGCGCACCTGATTTTGCTTTAGGATTGATTCTGCCCCTCCGAGCAGAGTAGTTCTTCTCTATGAATCCACTCCATCTACTCTTTGCGCTTTTCGTCGGTCTGGGCATCGGCTCTGTCGCCGGATTTCTCATCGCCAAAGCGCGCGCCGCGGCCCGCCTGGCCCAGGCGCAATCCGCTCAGATCCGCCTGCAAACCCAACTGGAAACGCTGACCGAGGCCCGGAAAGCGCTGACGGATGAGTTTCAAGTCCTAGCTGCGAACGCCCTGGACTCCCAATCGCAGAAACTCTCCACCCAAAACCGCGAAGCCCTGTCGGCCCTGCTGGATCCGTTCGGCAAGCGCATCGTGGAATTCCGGCAGAAGGTCGAACAGATCCAGAACAGCGATACGGAGCAGCGCAGCGCGCTGAAGGCGCAGGTCGAAGAGCTCTCCAAACAAAGCCGGGACATCGGGGTCAAGGCGGACCATCTCGCCGATGCCCTCAAGGGGGACAACAAAGCCCTCGGCAACTGGGGGGAACTCGCCCTCGAACGTCTGCTGGAATCCGCCGGGCTTCAGTCCGGGCGCGATTATGAACTGCAGGTCCATGCCGCCGGTGAAGACGGAAAACGCTATCTGCCGGACGCTGTTCTGCGTCTGCCCGGGGATCGCTGCATCATTATTGATTCCAAGATGTCTCTCAAAGACTACATGGATCACTTCAATGCCACCTCGGAGGCCGCACGCACGCAATCCCTCAAAGCGCATGTGTCTTCCATGGAGGCCCACATCAAGGGGCTGGCCGCCAAACGCTATCAGGATCTGGAGGCCTTCAAGGATCGCTCCCCTGACTTTGTTGTGATGTTTGTCCCCAGCGAACCGGCCCTGGCTCTCGCCCTTGCCGATAATCCGGTCCTGTTCGAGCGCGCCGCCCGGGCGAACATCATTCTGGCCGGACCCGGAAGTCTGCTGGCCACCCTCCGCCTCGTCGATCAGCTCTGGCGGCAGGAAAACCAGCGCCAGTCCATTTCCGAGATCTTTGAGGCGGTTGGCAAAATCTACGACAAGTATGTGAACTTCAGCGAAAGCATGGAGGAAGTCGACAAAAGCCTCGAAAAGGCCCGCTCTGCCTATCAGCAGGCCTACAAGCAGCTGGCCACCGGCAAAGGAAATTTGGTCGGACAAATGGAAAAATTTCGAAAAGAGAATATAATTAAACCTAAGAAGCTACCGCCGAAAGCCTTTCAAGAGGTTGAAGCGGAGGATTCCGAGACCGAACCATGAAAAAACTGATCTTGATTCTATTGCCCCTGGGCCTGCTGCTTACCGCTTGCGGCCGCAAGGCGGACGCCCCGGATGCGCTGCCGCTTTTCGTCCCGGCCATCCATGACCTGGTGTTGAAAAACCTGGCCTCCGAGTTTCCCGGTGAAATCCGGACCGCCGAATACGCGGGACAGGTCCAGTTGATCGTCTTCTTCCGGTCCGATGATGAAGGCTGTCAAAGCGTTCTTCCGGAATGGAACGCCTTGCAAACAGATTTCCAGCCACGCGGATTCACGCTGATCGGCATCCTGACAGACAACCGGACGCCCGAGGCGATTTCGGCCGAACTGGCTTCGCTCGACCTCTCCTGGCCCGTCGGCCTCGCCGAGGCCCCCGTCATTGCCGCTTTTGGCGGGGACGAAGCCATCCATGCCATCCCTACCGCTTTCCTACTTTCTCGCGATGGCACCCTCCTGCGCACCTATGAAGGCTTCGAGCCCATTTCCAATATCCGGGAAGATATCGATCTTCTGCTGAACGATCAGGAACTGCCTGACCGGAATCCCAAGGTCATCGCCCCCGAGGACAACACCGCATGAACAAACGATTCATTCCCCTTGCCGTCGCCTTTCTTCTTTTCACCACGCTGGCGATGGCCCAGTCGCCCTTCACCGCTCAGGCGGTCCAGGACACCTATGAGGGGAATCCGGCCGTCCGCGTTTCGTTTGATTTTCCCGATGAGCATCACCTCTACTCCAGCTTTGCCGTCACCGACAGTCAGGGAAATCCCCTCCCGGCTCTGCTCGTTCCCGAGCCGGACACGAACAAGCCGGATGATCTGGAACCGAGTTATTCCGCCGGCTTTGATGCCTTCTATGCCCCGCCCGCCGAAGACACGTCCGTCAGGGTCTCTTTTCAGGGGTGCGCGGGAACCCTCTGCTACATGCCTCAGGAAGAAACATTCCAGCTGGAGGAGAAGGCCGCTGTCGAATCAGCGCCAGTCGCCCAAGCCGACACACAGTCGGTGGCCGACCTCCTCGCCGCCCGGGGCGACCCACGGCGGTCCGTGGGCTATCAGGATGCCGCTGAATTTCGAACGTTTCTGGATCCCGATGCCCCGCCGCCGGAACAGCTCTCCGCCTGGCGCCTCTTTCTGAAAGACCCCGGGGAGTTCTATCTTCAAAAGGGCGTCGTCCTTTCCGTTCTCCTGATCCTCCTCGGCGGTTTTCTTCTTAATCTGACGCCCTGCGTCCTGCCGATGATCCCCGTCAATCTTGCCATCATCGGCGCCACCTCGACCGATGCCTCCAAAGGGACACGATTTGGACTGGGACTAGTCTACGGACTGGGCATGGCGCTGGTGTACGGTGCACTTGGGCTGGTGGTCGTGCTGTCCGGATCGGTATTCGGATCCCTCAACGCCTCGCCCGTCTTCAATGGAGTGATTGCCGTCCTGTTCTTTGTGCTGGCGCTGGCGATGTTCGATGTCTGGCACCTGGATTTCAGCCGCTTCCGCAAAAGCTCCGCCGTAGTGGGCCGCGCCCGTATCCCTGCCATTCTGGTCATGGGCGGCATCTCCGCCCTGCTGGCCGGCGCCTGCGTCGCCCCCGTCCTGATTGCCGTCCTGGCCCTGTCGAGCACGCTCTACGCCAAGGGCGTCGTCTTCGCGCTGTTCCTCCCCTTCCTGCTCGGCATCGGAATGGCCCTCCCCTGGCCTCTGGCTGCCGCGGGCCTCGCCGTCCTGCCGAAACCCGGAGCCTGGATGGATCGGATCAAAAAACTCTTTGGGGTGCTGATTCTGCTGCTGGCCCTCCTCTACGCGTGGAACACCATCCAATCCCTGCAAGGCGATTCGGAAGACTCAGAGGCCTCCCGCGTCATTCAGACGGTGGATCTGCAGCGCGATGCCCCGGGAACCTTCGAGGCCCTCTTGACTGATGCGGTCGCCTCCGGCAAACCGATCCTGCTCGATTTCGGAGCGCACTGGTGCAAAGCCTGCCATCTGATGGATGCCACAACGCTGCGCGACCCGCAGGTCGTTGCCAAGCTGGAGGAAATCGTCGCCATTCAGATTCTGGCGGATACCCCCAACAAGTCCCCCGCGCAGGAAATCCTGAAGCCTCTCGGCATCCAGGGCTTCCCCACCTTCCTATTCTATCCGGCTCCCTGAGCGGGATGAACCCAGAGGCCTATCCCTTGTTATGGGCCTTAAGAATTCGTTCGATAATCGTGGTTGTGGAAAGCCCTTCCACCATCGGGGCCAGGACGACTTTGCCCCCTCGGGCTTCAACGATGTCCCGGCCGCTGACATAGTGGGCCCAGTCCTCGGACTTCACCAACACATCCGGTTGCAGTTCGGCGATCAGCTCCTTCGGCTCATCCTCATCGAACCAGGTCACAAGATCCACGCATTCCAGGGCGGCCATCATGCGCGCACGGCTGTCCTGATCCACGATGGGACGCAGGTCGCCTTTGTTGCGACGGACGCTGGCATCCGAGTTGAGCCCGACCATCAGGACATCGCCCTGTTCCCGCGCAAACTGCAGATAGGTGGCATGGCCGGCATGCATCAGATCGAAGCACCCGTTTGTGAACACGATCCGCTTGCCGGCGGCACGCAACCGCTCGCATTCCGCTGCCAGGTCCCCGCGCTTCCAAATTTTTTTCTCGGCATCTCTCATAACAGCTCCTACCCTTCACCGTCAGATACCAAAACCTTGCTGGAAATGACACCCTGAAATGACCGACTCGCCCAATCTGACACGCCCCTCCGAAGTCCGCACGCTTCTGGCACAGCTGGATTTTCACCCGTCGCGGCTCATGGGACAGAATTTTCTCATCGACCGCAACATCCTCAACATCCTCCTCGAAGCCGCCGACCTCCAGCCGGAAGACCATGTGGTCGAAGTCGGTCCGGGCCTCGGCGTCTTGACCGATGCGCTGCTGGACCGAGTGGCCGCCCTCACGGCCGTAGAGAAAGATAACCGCCTCGCGCCCTATCTCCGCGAGCGATTTGTCGACAGCCATAACCTGACTTTGATTCATTCCGATATTCTCGACTGCGACTTCCCTGAGCTCTTTCCGGCCCCGGGCCATAAGCTGGTAGCCAATCTCCCCTATGCCATCGCGGCGCGGCTCCTGGTCGAACTGACAGCTATTCCTCATCCGCCGGCTCTTATCGTGGTTACGATCCAACGCGAAGTCGCCGACCGTCTGATTGCCGCCCCCTCCAGCCAGGACTACGGACTGCTATCGATTCTGCTGCAGCGGCACTATGCCATCGACACCGTCAAACATATTTCCCCTTCCTGCTTCTGGCCCCAGCCAACTGTGCAATCCTCGATTTCGCGTCTCGCCCTGCGCCCCGAACCGCTGGGCGGAGCCGCCGATGAATTGGAACTGCGCGCGCTTCTGCGCCATGCCTTCTCGCGCCGCCGCAAAACGATGGCCCGGTCGCTCCGCGACTGGACGCCCGACCCGCTTCCCGCACTCGAGGCCGCCGGTATCGCCCCCACCGCCCGCGCCGAAGAGCTCCCTGCGGAGGTGTGGCCCGTCCTGCTGCGCGCCCTGCCGCCCCCGATGCCGAAAAAATCAAGACGCTGAGCGACCTTCATTTTTCCACACCATGGAAACATTTTTTCCATACTATGGAAAATGAGTGAAAATGGTTTCCATGGTGTGGAAAAAAGACCGCAAGCCAACGGGCTTCGGGCGCAAAAAAGCCCCGGCAGATGACTCCGCCGGGACCTGTTTGAATCCGGACTTAGCGGCGAGGAGGACGCTCCTGCGCCTCGTTCACGCGCACAGGGCGGTCGACGATCTCGGTATTGTTCACCTGTTCGATCGCGCTGTTCGCTTGATCCTGATTGGACATTTCAACAAAACCAAACCCGCGCGAGCGGCCGGTTTCCCGATCTTGAATCACTTTGGCTGATTCCACGTCGCCGTACGCCTCGAACGCCACACGCAAATCTTCATCTGTGGCCTTGAACGAAAGATTTCCAACATATATTTTCACGATACTCACAACTCCTGATAACCATCAGCCGCCATGTCCTTTCCCCCCGCAAATCGGCGGCCGATAGACGTGCGGAAGGTCTGAATCGCAAGATATTCGACGCCGAGGCATCCCCGCAAGCCAATTCCAAAACTATTTTCAATCCCTTCCCGGACCGATTCTGCTTTTCCTCTTCGTCTGGTTTCGCCATCCTCTCCGCATGACAGATCAACCCATTCCCGCCCTGCCGCCCCGTCTGCACCTGGATCGCCCTCTGATCGTTTTCGATCTGGAAGCCACCGGCCTCAATAAGCGGACCGACCGGATCGTTTCCATCGCCCTGGTCCGGTATGAACCGGACGGGTCTGCCGAGCAGATTAACTATCTGATCAACCCCGAACGCCCCATCCCCGAAGAGACCACGGCCATCCACGGCATCACCGATGAAGATGTGGCCGATGCGCCCACGTTTTCGGAGATGGCCGAAATCCTGGAGAAGCTTTTTGCGGGCGCCGATCTGTCCGGCTACAACATTCTGGGCTATGATATTCAGATGCTCACCGAGGAGTTCTCCCGCGCCAACCGCCCCTTCTCTCTGGAAGGCCGCCGCGTGCTGGATGCCCAGCGCATTTTCTTCCGCAACGAACCCCGGGATCTGTCCGCGGCGCTCCGCTACTACTGCGGCAAAACACACGAGGATTCGCACAATGCGCTCGGGGATGTCCTGGCGACCATTCAGGTGCTGGGCGGACAGTTCGAACGATATGAAGAACTCCCGGATCAGATGGATGAACTGAACGAATACTGCGACCCGAGAAATCCTTCCTGGACCGACCGCAACGGGCGCCTGAAATGGGCCAAAGGCGAAGTGGTTTTCAACTTCGGAAAATTCCAGGGACGGTCGCTGCGAGACGCGGTGGAAACCGATCCGAATTTCATCACCTGGCTGCTGCGCTCGGACTTCCCCGACGACACCAAGCAGATCGTCCGGAATGCGGTGAAGGGAACCTATCCCGAACCGCCGCCGCCGCCGGCCTGAACCGGACAAAAAAAGAGCCGCCCCGAACGGGCGGCTTTTTTGTTATGCGTGAATCGGATCAGCTGTCCATCACGCGCTCGACGGTCAGATCGGGACTCAACCGTTCGCGCATTTCGGCTTCGATGCCGTTCTTCAGCGTCATCATGGCATGGGGACAGGAATGGCAGGCGCCAAGCAGACGCAGGTTGACTGTATTGCCTTCCATCGAGACAAATT
Source organism: uncultured Verrucomicrobiota bacterium (assembly GCA_964526745.1). Lineage (GTDB taxonomy): Bacteria > Verrucomicrobiota > Kiritimatiellia > CAIQIC01 > Lenti-01 > Lenti-01. Next base: position 8,028 of record CAZGMQ010000045.1, on the reverse strand, counting down.
CCACGTCACCGCCATGACCCTGGATCTGGGGGCGGACTTCTTCGATATACGCTTTAACTTTTTCTTCCATGAGTGTGTTCCTTCCGATTCAAAATGTGGAAGAAACCTACCTCACCGCATGCCCCAATGCAAGCCGGGGACATCCTTTGCCGAAGAAAGAGAAAAACGACGGTGACCCGAAAGGGGACACCGCCGTTCAGTGGCCGGACCGCATTGCACGGTCCGGCTGGTGGAAAAGAATTACTTCTTCGCCTTTTTCTTAGCTACCTTCTTCTTAGCCGGAGCCTTTTTCTTGGCTACCTTCTTTTTCGCAGGTGCTTTCTTGACCGCTTTTTTCTTCGCCGGAGCCTTCTTCGCTACCTTCTTCTTAGCCGGAGCCTTCTTGACTACCTTCTTCTTAGCCGGAGCTTTCTTGACTACCTTCTTCTTAGCGACCTTCTTGACCGCCTTTTTCTTAGCCGGTGCCTTCTTGACTGCCTTCTTAGCAACCTTCTTGACTACCTTCTTCTTGGCGACCTTCTTGACTGCCTTCTTAGCCGGTGCCTTTTTCTTAGCTACCTTCTTGACGGCCTTCTTTGCTGGTGCCTTTTTAGCGACCTTCTTCTTCGCAACTTTCTTCTTTACTGCCATGGTGTATTTCCCCCCCTTCCGTCCTGACGCTCAAAGGCGGCCAGGTTATTTTTGAAGTTCTTCATTGAAACATTGTCCTTTGTTTCATTTTCGCTTAAATCGGTTCCCGAGAAATATATTTCCGCAGCTGCGGGGAGGGCCAAATCGATTGCCTGTGGATTTTTCATATTCTCATCTCGTTGGATTCCACAGTAATGCGAAGTTATTAACATCGTCAACTGATTTTCAGGAAATTTTTTGCGATTTTTTCTGCTCAAAAATTTCTTCCAGGACGCGCATCAACCATTCCGCGCATTTCGTTTTGGTGGCCCGCGTCCGACGGCGCACTTTTCCATCGCGAAAGTAGAGAGTCAACGCATTGGAATCCGACTCAAAACCGCGGTCGTTTTTCGACACATCATTGGCGGCGATCGCATCGAGTTTTTTATCGACCACCTTTCGTTTTGCCTCCTGTGCCATGCGGTTTGTCTCCGCCGCAAAGCCGCACACGACCTGCGATTTTTCCCAGAGCGGCGCGAGCGTTTTCAGAATATCCTCGGTGGGTTCCCATTCGATCTGCGGCGGGCCGTCGGCTTTTTTGCATTTCTGTTTGGCGACCGCTGCCGGACGCCAGTCCGCCACAGCCGCTGCCATAACGCACACATCGCACGCTCGAAATTTTCTCTTCACGGCGGCGAACATTTCCGCAGCAGTTGTGACACGAATGAGCTGAACACCCGGAGGCGGTTCCAGGGAAACCGGTCCGGAGATCAGCACAACCGGGTGTCCCGCGCGCAGCGCTGCGGCGGCAATGGCATACCCCATCTTCCCCGTGGAGCGATTACTGATGAAGCGTACGGGATCCAAAGGCTCCCGCGTCGGACCCGCTGTCACCAGCACCTTCATTGATTCAGCCCCCTGCAATCGCTTTTTCCACGGCCGCCACGATCTCTTCCAGTTCGCAGAGACGACCCGCGCCGGTGGATCCGCAGGCCAGTTCCCCCACACCGGGATCAATAATCGTCACCCCGCGCTCCTTCAGACGCGCCACATTGGCCTTCGTCGCGGCATTTTCCCACATCCGCGTATTCATGGCCGGTGCCACAATCAGGGGAGCCGCCAGACTCAGCGCGGTGCAGCTGAGGACATCATCCGCAAATCCGTTGGCCAGACGGGCCAGCGTCTGCGCCGAACAGGGAGCCACCACCATCGCATCCGCATCTTCCGAGAGACCGAGGTGGGTATAGGTGTCGGGATCCTGCTCCGCATAGCTTCCCAGCGGCACCGGATGGTCCGTCAGCGCACGGAAGGTCAACGGTCCGATATACTGCGAGGCACAGGTGGTCATCACGACCCACACATCCCACCCTTTTTTCTGCATGAGCCGCACCAGGTCCGCCGCCTTGTAAGCGGCGATGGATCCGGTGACCCCCAACAGAACTTTTGGTGCCTTATCCACAATAGTCCTCGCGACGGGTTTCGTTGCGGTGACGTTCCGCCAGAATGATGGACCGCATGTGATCATAGGCCTCCGCCAGATCGTCGTTCACCACCATATATTTGTATTCCTTCCAATGCGCAATTTCTTCGCGGGCCTGCGTCATCCGTTTCTCGATGACTTCCAGACTGTCCGTCCCGCGCTTCACCAGACGGTTCCGCAGCACTTCGGTGGAGGGCGGCACGACAAAGATATCCACGAGTGTACGCTTCAGTGGATCGCCTTCCGGCGCACTCTTCACATAGTCGCGCACGGCAGCCGCGCCCTGCACATCCAAATTCATCAGCACATCGCACCCCTCTTGCAAGGCGGCGGCGGCGGGGTCCCGGGGCGAGCCGTAGCGATTGCCATGCACTTCCGCGCTCTCGATGAACCCGCCAGCGGCGAGCTTCTTTTCGAAGTCCTCCATCGTCATGAAGTAGTAGCTCTTACCGTCCACCTCGTCGCCGCGCGGCGCCCGCGTGGTGGCGGTGATGGCATAATGGATGTCCTTGAATTCCTTCTGCAGCTTGTCGCAGAGAGTGGTCTTGCCGGCTCCCGAAGGGGCCGAGACGATGAAAATAATATTCTGCCAGCTGGGCTTGATGCCTTGCATATCGTTGTTCTCCTCATTCGATATTCTGTATCTGCTCACGAATCCGTTCCAGTTCGGCTTTATAGGCAATCACCTGCCGGGTGATCTGACCGTCGTTCGCCTTGGAACCAATCGTGTTGATCTCGCGACCCATTTCCTGGATCAAAAACTCAAGGGACCGGCCGACGACACCGCCCGCTTTCAGCAGGCTGTTGGCCTGTTTGAGGTGGCTGTCCAGCCGGACCAGCTCCTCCGTGATGTCGGAGCGGTCTGCAAACAGGGCCACCTCTTTAAGCAGGCGTTCGTCGCTCGCCAGATCGGACTGGGGCACCGCGGCCCCGATGCGCCGGAGCAGATTTTCCTGATAGGCCGCCGCTACAGCGGGCGCGCGCTTGCCGATGACAACGGCCAGCGATTTGAGTTCCTTCAGCCGGGCTAGCAGGTCCCGGCGCAAAGCCGCACCCTCTTTGCGGCGCATACCCTGCAGGCGGGTCAGGGCGGCTCCCAGAGCTTTTCCGACCAGCGGCCAGAGTTCCTCCGGCTTGCCAGCTTCACGCTCAAAGGACACCACACCCGGCAGATCCATCAGAACCGAAGCCTGCAGATTATCCGGCAGCTTTAATTTCCGGGCCACGGCCCGCAGCTCATCGAGCTGGGCGCGGGCCATCCGTTCATTCACCCGGATCACGGAGGCAGGCCCCGTCTCCATCCAGGTCACCCGGATGTCTCCGGTGACCCGTCCGCGAGAAACCGCCTGCTGGACCATGCCCTGAACGCGGGACTCCAAAGCCGCCAGCGGACGCGGAAGGCCTACATTCACATCCAGTTGTTTGCGATTCACGCTGCTCAGCTCGACCTCAACGCGCGCAAGGCGGTTGACGGCTGTGCCGCTTCCTCGACCGGTCATACTCATCAAGCTCATGGTCATTCCATTTCAGATTCACGCGGGCATCGATCCGGTGTTTATCCTACGCCCAGTACCGATGCGCCGTCAACGCGAGCGGTGGCCGCCCGGCTATTTTGCCTTCTTTTTCTTCGGGGCGGATTTCTTCGGCTTGGCCGGCGGCAGTTCATCGGACACGATGGCGTCCCAGGCCGCCTTGTACTGTTCCGCCATATCGGCGGACTCCAGCCAGACCAGATTTTCCCAATTCGACACCTGCGCGGTGGTGGTGAAGTTATAGCTGCCCATCACGACCCAGCGCATATCAAAAATCATGAATTTGTTGTGCATGGCGGAATAGTCGCCGGCCGTATAGATCAGCGTAACGGGGATGCCCTCCTTCCGGATCCATTCGAGCAGCTTTTGGGCTCCGATGTAGTTCGCCTGCTTGGCATCCATTTTGACGAAGACCCGCACGCCCCGCTGGTGAGCCCTCACCAGGGCAGCCGCGATCCGCGTCCGGGTGAAGGCATAAGCCGCCACCCAGATGCTTTCTTCGCTCTTGTCGATGCCCTGCAGGACGACCGCTTCGCATTCCTCGTTAAAGGCACACAGGGCATTGACCTGTGTTTGAATGGGAATGGGCGAATCGAAGCGCTCCTGGCGCGATTTGCCATACTGACGGTCATAGTGCTGACGGATCTGAGCCGTATAGAAGGCCCCTTTGGAATCGGAGGCTTTGAACGTCTCCCAGACCTCCAGCGGAACCTCAAAATAGCTGACGGGAACCGGATCCTCTCCCAGCTGGACCTTCAGGGTTCCATCGGTCGCGCCCTCTTCCGCCTCAAAGGAAGCCTGTTTGACCCAGCTGCTTCCCGTTTCGACGCGTTCGGCAACCGGAGCTGCCCATGCCGCGCCGCAACAGGCGCACAGCGCCATCCATCCCATCCATCGATTCTTCATCGGTCTCCTTTGGTCTTCGGGTTGGAGACAGGATAGGGCAACCCCGCCCGCGATTCAACCCGGAGTTTGCGCTTCCCTTCCCCGCATGGCATCGGCTATGGTCTTTTCCTTCTTATGCAGGACAAGATTCAGAAATTGAAGGACTGGTGGAGCGGATTCCGCTGGGAGCGCCTTTCGCAGGCCGCCCGGATGGAAATCGGCTTCTGGGCCGTGGTGACCGGCGGGCTTTTTTTTCTGTTCCATCTCCATGGCAACAGTCAGGAGATCGAGACCTGCCGCCGCTCCCTCTTTCTCTGGCTGAAGTCGCGCTGGGTCGGCGATTTTGCCTACTGCCAGTTTCTGCCCCTTGCCAGCCTGGTCGCCGTCTGGTGGCAGCGGAAACAGATCGCCGCCGCGCCCAAACAGGCCACCACCTGGGGCATTCCGGTGGTAATTCTGGCCCTGGCACTGCATTGGATGGGAGTTCTGGCCCAACAGCCGCGGATTTCGATGGTCGGCCTGATTCTCCTGCTGTGGGGAATCCCCTTCCTGCTATACGGATATGGCGTGGCCCGCCATCTAATCTTCCCCTGCGCCTATCTGCTACTGGCCATCCCCCTCAACTTCATCGACAGCATGACCGCCCCGCTCCAGCTGTTGGCCACCACCGCGGCGGCCGGGATCCTCAATGGGTTCGGACTGGAGGTTCAGCGGATCGGTTCTGGAATTTTCTCGGGCGCGGACAACTCCTTTGCCTTCAATGTAGCCCCGGAGTGTAGCGGACTCCGCTCCCTGCTGGCCATGACGGCCCTGATGGCATTCTATGCCTGGTACAGCCAGAAGACCCTGGCAAAGAAGTGGGTCCTGTTCCTGTGCTGCATCCCGGTGGCCGTCATCGCCAATATCTGCCGCATCATTCTGGTAGTCGTGGCGGCCGCTTTCTTCGGACAGGAAAAGGCCATGGATCTTTGGCACGACCATTCCGGATACCCCATTTTTCTCATCAGCATCCTGCTGATGCTGTCGCTCGACCGTCTCCTGAACACGGATTACCGCACGCTATGGAAAAAAATACAAAATCGGTTCTTGGATTCCGCCTCTTCGTAATCATCGCGCTGGCGATGACAGGCTGGGCCCTGGTCGAAAAGACCGGCGTAGCCAACAGCGATGAAGCGGGAATCCTGCTGAAGCTGCCGAAAACAGTCGGTGGCTGGCACGGCGTCGATCTGCTGTTCTGTTCCAGCCGCGACTGCGGCGCGCAGTATGTCGCGGAAACGCTCGAAGATCCGACCACCTGTCCCAAGTGCGGGAGCCCGCTGGGCAACATGAACTGGGCTGAACGCTCGATGTTGCCGGACGACACCGGCCTGGTCCGCAAATACTACTCGCTGCCGGGGAACCGGGACGGAATCTACACCACCATCGTTCTCAGCGGCGACGACCGCTCCAGCATTCACCGGCCGCAGGTCTGCCTGACGGCCGCCGGCAATGAAATCACCGATGAGCGGACCATCCGCATCCCTCTGGCAGGCCGCGAAGACCTGCTGGAAGTGCGCGTGATGGACATGAGCAGGTCGTTTACCCGTGCCGACGGGACTCCAAGCACCTCTTCCTCCTATTATGCGTACTGGTTCGTCGGAAAGGGGCGCGAAACGGCTTCCCATCTCGAACGGATGGGCTGGATGGCCTATGACCGCATCTTCCACGGGGTGTCCCACCGCTGGGCTTACATCGCCATGTCCGGCGTCCGCGTGCCGGGGTCCGACGCCCACCTCCAGACCATCGCCAACTTTGCCAGCCAGCTGCATCCCGCCTTGCTCAAACCCGAATAATATGGGAGCCTTCCGGCCTATGAATACCGAAACGACACAACCCACAACCCTGATTACAGGCGGCGCCGGCTTCCTGGGCTCTCACCTCTGCGACCGCCTGCTGGCCGAAGGCCACCGCGTGATCTGCATGGACAATCTCCTGACGGGCAACCTCGACAACATCGCGCATCTGCGCTCCCGGACCGACTTTGAGTTCATCAATCACAATATCACCCGCCACATCGACCTTTCCGAGCCGGTGGACTACATTTTTCACTTTGCCTCCCCCGCCAGCCCGATCGACTATCTGGAACTGCCGATCCAGACGCTGAAAGTCGGTTCGCTGGGCACGCACAATGTGCTGGGACTGGCCAAAGCCAAAGGCGCGCGGATTCTGCTGGCCTCCACTTCGGAAGTCTATGGCGATCCGCTCGTCCATCCGCAGGTCGAATCCTACTGGGGAAATGTGAACCCCATCGGCCCCCGGGGCGTCTACGATGAAGCCAAACGCTTTGCCGAAGCCATGGTCATGGCCTATCACCGCTTCCATGGCGTGGAAACCCGAATCGTCCGCATTTTCAATACCTACGGCCCCCGGATGCGCCCCAAAGACGGCCGCATCGTCCCGGCCTTCTGCTGCCAGGCCCTCAAAGGCGAACCTATGACCGTTTTCGGCGATGGCAGCCAAACCCGGTCATTCTGCTTTGTCTCCGATCTGGTCGACGGCATTTTCCGCCTGATGATGAGCGATCAGACGAATCCCATCAATGTCGGCAACCCCCGAGAACTGTCCGTGATGGACTTCGCGCTCAAAATCAAGGAAATCACCGGCAGCGCCTCCGAGATCATCTACAAGCCCCTCCCCGAAGATGACCCCAAGGTGCGCCAGCCCAACATCGACAAGGCCAAATCGCTCCTTGGCTGGGAGCCCCGGATGCAACTCGAAGACGGGCTGCGCCTCACCATCGATTATTTTGCTGCTCTTGTCCAAAAAGGTATCGTCTAATCGAAAGGTCCTCCATGCATCTGCGCTATATCAACAAACTTGGCATTCCCAAGGACATTGAACTCACCGGCGAACCTCTCTCCATTGGCCGCAGCCGCGAAGCGGACATTCCGCTGCTCGACGACAAGGTCTCCCGCGTCCACTGCGGCATCCGCCTTTCCGATGGCGAATTCTACCTCAAGGACCTCAGGGCCCGTAACGGCACCTTCGTCAACGGCAAGCGCGTCGAAGACACCATCAAGCTCAAGGAAGGCGACCGCATCCAGATCGGCTCGACCATTTTTGTTTTGGAAGCCGTCTCCTCGGACGAAGAAGGCGAAAAAGCCCGCGATTCCGTCCAGAATGCTATGGGCGACGGCAAGGGCTACAGCACTATTCTCAAGGAGATCGTCGAGGATATCGAACCGACCAAGCCGGCGGCCCCTGCAGCGCTGAAACCTGCCAAACCGACCATTAAAATCGGGAAGCCGACCATTAAAGTCACCCCTTCGATTAAAATCTCCCCCACCCCCGAAGCGGACGCCCCGTCCGAGCCAGCCAAACCTGCCGCCGCCAAGGGACCCGCCGGACGGAAGAAAATCATCATCAAGATGTAGCCCCAAGCGCTCCACGCCTCTTCCCCCTTCGGATGGCAGTTGCCGCCGGAGGGGTTTTCCATACCATGGCGGGGCCGCCAAAAGGCAGATCTCGCCAATGAGCTGGCTG